>NZ_JAKUFQ010000152.1:0-9394 GCF_022663475.1 Bacillus cereus group sp. BfR-BA-01382 | reverse complement strand
CTTGTGCATCAAGATAAGAACGAAAAGTAGCAGAACTGTTTTTACTAATTAAATCTCCTGCTTGTCCTGCGATACGTCCGTTTTTAGCAGAAGCCTCTGCAATTGCACTTGTTAATTCAGAACCGTTTGCTAGTTCTATTACTTCGCCACGACTGTTTTTAATTTTATGTTTAAATTTCATATGTGACTTCCTCCTTTAAGGTAGTAAAACTTCTACTGTTTTTTTCGTACTGTTAACCAAGTAAACATAAGAACCATTTGCAGCAGCTGCCTTTTTGACTCCACCGTTCCCATCAGCAACAACTGAATCACCAATAGCAATCGCTCCACTGCAAGGGAATTCTGCATTACGAGAATAACCATATACATGCACACCTAAAGGGGCATCTTTGGATTTAACTGTATGCTTTGCGGTCATGACAATCGCATCATCAGCAGCTGCTTTCTTGGCATGATACGCTCCTGTAGTAGCAAATTTTAAAGGTGTACCTGCTTTAACAGGACTTTCTGAAGTTGCATCTTGTGCGAATACAGTGAGTGATAAACCATAACTATCTGGTACAATACCGCCTACTTTGTTAAACATTATTTATTACCTCCTTCAAATCGTTCTGAAACAATTACATCGTCTTCTGGATCTCCTCCACCTAATGGATCTCCACCAACTTGACGACCAGGTGTGAAACGTTCTTTGGCCATTGCTTCATAAGTATCAATTTCTTCTTTTACAAAATCTAAATCAGCAGCACGAACTAACATTTGACGATATTTTTCAGCATCGAATTTGTCGCCTTGAGCTCTGGTACGTGCCTCAACAGCTTTATTTACCATATCTGCAGCATAAGTACGCCCTTGCTCTGCTTCCTCTTTTAACTGCTTAACACCCTCTACTGTGGCGTTATCACCAAGCGCATTACGAATAGCGATATCATCTGGTTGACGGAAAGTTTCTCCTTCTTCCCCAAGTAATTTATAAATTTCTCGTTTTTCAACTTTGTTTTCTCGAATAGCTTCAGTAATTTGTTGTAATAATCCCATGCTACGTGCCCCCTTTGAATTTTTAGACATAAAAAATGAACGCTTATTATCATCCAAGCGAACTTGGAACTGGCGTTCTAGTCTTTCGATATTTTGTTGTGATAGTTGCCCCTGCTGCACATATTCACGCGCTTTATCAATATAGGCTCCTGGTGTCGAACCTTTGTATACAGTAGATACTTCTCGTAAATGAGCATCTACAATCCAAGAAAATGAAATTCGCTCGTTCTCATCCTCCAAACCAGGAATATGAGGACATTCCCAATCCCATAAATCACGGCCACATGATCCGCATCGATATGACATTTTATCTCCACCAAATCCAACTGACATATCTCTAATAATGCCAGCTTTCATTGCTCTAATAGTGTCATCTGTATTCTCACCATTTAAAGTGAGTCCTCGCATAATGTACCAGTGCCCTCTTACTGCATTGAGACTATTTGCATCATCTGCAGCAGGGACAAGAATACCATCATAGCTACGGCCATATGGAACTAAAGAGATATCATGACCATTTAATAATGAAACACCTGTTTTTAAATCTTCTGCATAATTTCGTAATGTTGTAGTTGGGTCCATTCTTGTAAAATATGAATCTAATCTATCATTTGAGCAATTACCACTAAACGTAAATATTTCATCCATAGTAACAGGCTCAATTGTATGACGATTAATAAGTTCTAAATCAACATCTTGGTTCTGCTCAAGACTTAAACGAACTGGTAGATGTAAAACCTGTGCTGCTTCACTCATAAATCGTTCACCTCCTCTCAAATAGCGTAGATTTAGTTACGTGCAACTGCAGAATTAGCCCACATTACAGCAGTTTCTAAATTAGTTAAAGCAACTGATTTTTCACGAGAAGCAGGACATAGTTCATCGATTAAGTATGCAAATTCTTTAGCCTTTTCTCGTAAAGCCTCATATTTCTCTGGTTGTCCTTCTTCTGGAGAATGATAACTAAATGTGTTTTCAATTTGTTCATTTGTTTGTGGCATCGTATAGCCCTCCTATTTTAATTTATCTTCTTCACCTTGCAGAATTCGTTTGTACCAACAACGACAACAAATCAGATTACTAGCAGTAGCTCCTTGAGAATCATCTCCAGGGAACATCAGTTTCTCTAGGTTACCTTGTCCATTTGCTACTTCAAACGGTTTGTCAAATGGTTGAATCTGTCCATTAGCATCATAATGACCAGGACGCGTTCTATCTGGTTGCCTTGCAGAACGCCATTCTTTTCCTATTACCATTCCACTTTGATCATCAGAGTGAAACTGCCCTGCACGAGAAGCGTTTATTACTTCTGTACGAGCTATTGTAGTTGCCCTGGTGTCACTAAATTCAAAGGATTCTTGCAGCGCATCGGAAAACTTCTGGATTGTATAATTACCTTCTGCTGCTACATCCCAGAGAGTCATAATAACAGCTTCATCCGTTGTACCTTGTATAAGTTCTGCACTTTTATATGCACGATTAGCAAGCCACCGGAGCAGCTTCTCATCACGGAAGTTAAAATTAAGCTCTGGATCAATCTCAAATAAGTTTTCTTCACCGGCTACTAATCCAGCTTGCTCAGACCATTTATACGCTAACTCGTTCCATTCTTCTATTTCTTGAGTAGAATCACCGAGAATATGTTTACGAACCCATTCAATAAACGCTTTAATTGGTTCTAGAATTCGCTCTTCTTTTGGCATACGCTGTATATCTAACAACATACGGGTGGGAACCTCTGGTGCTTCTTGTAACCTATCAATATATTTTTCTAACTGTTCTTGCAGTAAAGAATGCATTTCCTCACGTGCATTTGTTGTGATTTTTGCAATCTCAGAAGACCAAGGTAAATCCATTTCTTTTACATACTCATCTTCCTCAGAATCAGCACGCATATTAATTTCTTTTTTCATCTGCCGCCGCTTACTTCTTTCTACTATAGGTGGAACAGAGGGAGCTTGCGGTTCTGCTACTGCATCATGGCCAACCATGTGCTGTGCTGCTTCATTGTTATCAATCCAACCTGCAGCAACCTGAGCTTGTTTTGTTTCTGTTTCAATCTTCTCAGCATTTGCTTCTTTTTCGCGGTCATTAACCCGTATTGAATTAAAAGTAAGTCTAGCCTTAGATTGTTTGCCATGCACCTGCAGAGCTACGTTATAAGCACGCTCTAATAAACGCTTAATCCCACGCTGCATGTTTTCAATACCTGCTACATAGATTTGCCATTGAATAGTACCATGTGTCTCTGTAGTTCCCTCATTTCTACCTAATAAAATAGGCAGCTGCTTCAATGCAGTAGTTACACGTTGGTTAATTACATCAATAACTTTAGTAACATCCATAGATTTACCTTGTATACCACCTGTGATATTTACTTCTACGCTGTCAGTATGGTAAAAATCATCGTCTGGTTCTAATTCACTCATCATACTTATTACTTCGTCTATATAACCTCGGACGTATTGCTGAACCGCTTCAGGATCACCTTGTATATGTGGTGGTATATTTTTCATTATGGACTCTTCAACAATTTTAATATCATACCGAGCATGTCCTTGATGGTGCACTACCTTTTGTAAATCACGTAAAACTTGCACCTGGAAAAAGATAATTTGCAATATCGGCAGGATAGGAGAGCGTCCATATGGATCATTTACGTCTGGATCAAGAGGGAAATAGAATACCTGTTCTTGATTTAAGACCTTATATTCCCCGTTGTCCTGCTTCTGAACTAACTCTAACTGTTTATCTTCTTTGTTAAAACGGAAATCTAAAGTAGAAGGGTCTATTGCATGGAAATCAACTACACCATCTATACCTTCCGTTAATTCTACTTCTAATGCAATTGCACCTTGAGTAATCGCAGTGAGGAATAGTACACCAATCAGCTGATCTGTACCGCCTCCATACATTTTTCCTACTCGTTTAGCAATATCATTAAGTACTTCCTGTGCTGCCTTGTCTGGTTTACCAGTAGGTTTTAAGCATTCTAATTCATGCCCACTATTACCCAATCGAATAAAGTTCCATATCGCCATACTCGCATCCGGATCAATGTCACGTATCATTCTCAGACTTTCCATAACATCTTTTGTCCGGTACTCAGAACGTCGTATAGGCCCGTTATACCACATGAATTGTTGTTCCCATTTGTTCTGTGTTTGTTTACCACCTTGAAATCCTTTTACAGAAGAACGAACAGCTGCAGAAACATTTGCTCTTAACTTATCGTTTCTCTTGTTTTTCTTACCAGAGAACCAATTTCTAATGCCCATAATATTCACCTCCTCTTAATTCCCCCAATAACAGGAGCAACAACATACTTCGTTTCCTGTAGTGCATTCCATCTATTTAAAGCTTGTGATGTACCATCCACCTGGTCATCATTCTTACCATTTGGAAACACGATAAATTCTTCGATAAAATCATGAATCCAAGGAGCTATTGATGGATCTGGTAGATACACATTACCTGCTTCGAATTGCGGTGCTGCAGCTTGTGCTCTTGCAATTTTTCCACCCTCCGGATTAACCCCTATTATGCCTGGTATTTCTCTTTGGAGAGTTTGTATAACTGCCGAACCGTTTGCCTTATCTTCTATAAGTTTTACTCCTGCACGTGGCCATTTAGCAGTCAGGGCTCTTATTGCTCGTAATGTAGCAGGAAAATCCATTCTGTCTCTTACTTGGTCTAATAAATACTTATCAGCACCTCGTTTACCCCATACTTGGCCAACAACAAAGTCACTTGATTCTGTATCTTTAAAAGTACAGTCCCAAGACTGCATTTGTTCGCTTATATCTGATGGTATTTCTGTATAAAACTTAACAAACCACGGACGTTTAAATATTGCTCCTTCCCCTGGGCTTGGTCTTTGTTGAAACAGAGAAGACCAAGTACGAGTGCCTACCTCAATTTTCTTATTTTTTGCCCACTTTTCATCATATCCAAGCTCTGGGCATAAAGGTTCTCCAATTTTACGTCCAAGTAAATCATCCTCATCTTCTGCAATAGCAGGTAAACGAAGTCTAATCCAATCGTGAGGACTTCTCTCTAATAAACGACCAATAATATCATCTTCATGCCAGCGCGTCATAATAACAATGACAGAAGCCCCTTTATGTAGACGTGTAGAAAGTGTAGACTCCCACTCATCCCATACGTTTTCACGAATAGTAGGAGAATTTGCCTCAGCTGCATTTTTAAACGGGTCATCTATAATAAGTAAATCTGCACCTTGTCCAGTAATAGAACCGCCAATACCCGTTGCAATCATTCCACCTTTATGATCCTGGAGTGACCAGTCGTTCTTTGCAGCATTATCATCTGATAATCTGTATCCAAATAACTCATCACCAAAGTTGGCCACTTTTTGTTTATTTAAACGACCAAACTTTCTAGCTAAATTATCTGAATACGAAGCAACAATTACACGCTTCTCTGGATTTTTACCAATAAAAAAAGACGGGAATGATTCCGTCGTTGTCATTGACTTACCATGCCGTGGTGGCATTTCAATTAATACATATAACTGCTCACCATCTGCAATTCGCTGCAGTGTATCACATATTAATCTGGTGTGCCTAAAGTGTCGGTAATTACCGAAATGGACGTATTCTACATACTCAGCAAATGACCTTCTGGCAAGTTCTTTCTTAATAACCTCAAGTGTCGGTAGTTTTTTTAAGGATGTTTTCAATTTGCTTCAGCTCCTCTACTGACAACTTGCTTAAATCTGTTGTTTGTTCTACTGTTTGTTTCATTTCACCGCTATGATCAAATTCTTTACGGTCACGCCATGTGTCTTGTTTTCTATTCTTTAACCAAAAAATAATAGCAGTCGTATCTGGTGGTACTTGTTTTTTAATACGTTTTACTTCAACGTCTTGAAAAACATCCTCTTCAACTTCCTGCCGCATGGTAATAACTTCTTCATACGTGTATCCAAGCGCCTTTTTCAAAAGAGCATTTTCTACTTCACGATCTACAACCTCTTTACCTTTAGCTAATGCCCTTGTAATTAGTGGGTGTTTCTTTTTCCAGTTACTAAGCGTGGCGCGACTGATACCGATGTTTTTGGCAATCTGTTCGTCTACAAGTCCATCACGTGCCCATCCTTCTATTTTTAGTAACCCTTCTTTTGTCAGCCATGTATGTACCTTACCTTTGGCCATAACCACCACCTCACTATAATATCTAAATGATTTTATGGAAAATTAAGAATATACATTTACCAAATTAATACAAGTTGTTATAATAAAGTTAACATTGTCATCCGGAAAAGTAATTCGTCCCCAATACGAATTACTTTTCCGTTTTTTATGTTTGCTACTTCAAAAACTCGTCCATTGTTTTATCAAGCAACCTAATCATCGCTGCTCTTCGTTCACGCGGAGTTGTATTATCATATAACTCGTTGTGAATATCACTTACTTTGGCCAACTTCTGAGGATCAACATACTTAGTTACCTCTTCATGCCCACCAAGCATCATAATTGTATTACCTATAACAACCGCTTGTTCTTGTTGATCTAGTTTCATTGTTCATCCTCCTCTTCCTCTGACAAACTATCAATAATCTTATTTAAAACACTAACTGTCGCTTCACCGCATTGTCTTGCTGTTGATTTTTGAGTGGATTCCTCAAATAATTCTGATAAACGATTTATATCAACGTGAGGAGCCAATGCATCCTCTCCAAATGTCGAAAGAATTGAAGATGCGATTGCAATCTTTTCAATTTTGGATAACTCTAGCATTTATCATTCTCCCTCTTCACAAAATAAAAAAAGCAGCATTTAATCATTTACATCCGAAACAAATTCTTTTTGATACGTCTTCTGCTTCACAATAAACATCTAAATCAGTCCAATAACTTTCATCATAACGATATTCCTTTAAGTGATCTGTAGGCCATCCTAATTTTTTATAATTAGCAAGAACTCCATCATAATCTTTATTTCTAGCGTCTTCTCTAAATCTTCTGGAAGCTAGTTCTTCTGCTCTCTCATGGTTTTCCGCAATGACATACACATGTATTTGGCTATATCCTGTATATCCATTCGTCACATAATAAAGATTCATTTTCTTTCTTTTCTTCAAATATCGTTTCTTTTTCATAAAAACCACTCCAAAAAGAATCTTATTTTTAAAATAGTGGTAGGGAATTTGTTGCATGCATGGGAAATGAATAGATATTCAAAATGACTGCCGATAAGAATACTTATGTAAACAAGATTTTCGGGAAATATGCTGTCATATCAACGTTTGTTGCACTTTTGAGAACTTCCACTTACAACATATTTTATACATTGTTGATTTTACGCTGTTTTTACCCTCATACACCTGCTTTTCCTTGCATAAATTTAACTATGTTAACTATCTCTATTTTTGTTAAGTTTATCTTCTAAAACCTTCAATCCATAATCCGATGCAAACTATAGCCCAAGCAAGAGAATCTTTAAATTTATGAAACATTCCTCTCACCTCCTAAATGCAACACGTTTGCGCTTATCTTTCCTTAACAACAAACAAGACGCCACCCAGATCACGGCAGCGCCTACGATAATTGCTATTGGTTTAATCATTATGCTTTTCGTATTTCCCTTCTACACCTTGCGCTTTACGTTTTGCCGAGCGTTCATCTAACCATTTTTTCGCTCGCTTTAAATGGTGCATTGCCATTGTGTTTTCATTACACGGAAATCTTCCATTTTGGAATCCTTGCAATCTATCATGTAATACTTGAATCACTTCTTCAATCTGCGCACCATTCACTCCATTCTCTTGAATTGGTCCTTCTTGAAATTTGATATCAATATATGAGTTATCCACTATACCTCATCCTTTCCTTTTTTAGGTGTCTAATTTGTCTAATAAAGCTGCGTACATTCGGTTACTCTGATTATCCATCTAACATAGATAGATGGGCTTTAATGTGTAATTTTTATATAACAAAGAAAAGCACCCATTATGGATGCTATAGTTCACTCTTTAGATAAGGAATACTAACGATTTTATTGTTGCTTAATGGTATGGTGACTGCTCTTAATTCCTTAACGGCTGCTTCATCACTTAAATTGCTATTTCTTAACTGTTTCTCTAACAATTCGTTGTTCGCTATAATTGTTATTTCTACATTTTCTTTATTACTCATATCCTCATCCTTTCTTTAAAAAAGAAACCGCCACTATTAAAATGACGGTTCTTTTACGGCTTATAAAAATATTAAAGGGGATGGGAGAAATTCACGTTCGAGCATAAGGGGATATGTCTTTGTGAATCAAAGGTCAAGATCACTCTCAACCTTCTCTCAGCCACCGCATCAACTAGTATGGCTACACGCCCTGTGGTCAGTGACTGAGAGAAGACTAAAAATAGTCCTCCCTCTGAATAGGAATGGTCAATACTTCGGCTGTCGCATGGCCTTCGCTGACCGCTATCGAATTATAAAGGATTTATATCAAGACGTTTGCACTTCTTCCGACGCCTTTTAAACAAGTGGTGTACTTGTTTTGATTTTCACTACATGAGAACCAACTCCTTTATTAAATGATTTGCAGCAATGAGACTCGCAACATCCCACCACATATTGTGTATTGAAAAAAACGTTCCTATAGAATCTATATACGAGCAAACACTGGGTCACCCAAAACAGATACCATCGGAACAGGTCTCGGTAACCTTTCATATATAGGTGGCTTTTTGACGACAAATTTCGACATTTTTTTCAAAAAAGAATTCTAAGATATACAAAATAAACTTCCGTTTAATCTTTCACCAATCTTTTTATCTGCTCTTTTTAAATACTCTTGGATAGTAGTTCTCTTTACACCTAAATAATTGGAAATCTTTTCCTGAGTGAAACCATGCCCTCTAGACATTACATATATTTCCTTTTCTCTTTCTGTAAGAGTTGATAATGCATCTTCTAGCTGTATACGATCCCATTCAGATATGACACTCTCTTTCGCTTCCGTATCCCATTCATACACTGGCATTACCGTACTACGTGTATATCTTTGCATTAATAACGGATCACACGGTCTCTCGCGCTGATATGCGGCCCTACGTTCAATACCTCGGCGATTACCTGGCTTCTTTGCTGTACACATCCACTCTATTGCATATTCTATATCTGATATCATTTCACCAATTATTTCTGTATCCTTTTCTGTAGCACCTTTCTTTGATAATTCTAATTGCTTTAGCGTTTCCTTGTACTGCTTTATTAACTCTTTCATAAGCCAGGTTCCTCCTTTTATATAAAAAAGAGGACGCTGGCTATGTATAGGAAGAAATCTCATCTTAAACATAAACAACGTCCTCTAAATGCGGACTATTACTTTTATTA
>NZ_JAKUFQ010000151.1:0-9416 GCF_022663475.1 Bacillus cereus group sp. BfR-BA-01382 | reverse complement strand
TACGAGTAAAACACTTTTCTCATAATGACTATGATGGGGTTGGTTGTGGCATTTTAACAAAATTAGCATTTAAGAACAGGAACGTTCGTTATTTAGATTATAAGCGAGTAGATGAGGAAGTTCAGACGTTTATTACCAATGGCTCTTACAAGAAATATGATGTTGTTCTTATCACAGATATTTTTATTAGTGAGGAGAACTGTAAGGCGTTAGATAAGTTACACAAGAATAAGGAAATCATTGTCATTTATATTGACCATCATTCAACAGAGAAGCGACCATGGATTCTTGAATACGAATGGGCTTTGATTGAATCAGCGACCTCTAAAACGAGCTTTTCTAAACCTGTAGATGAAAGAATGGACGCTAAAACATCTGCTACATCATTATTGTTTGAATACTTCATGTCTCAAAATGTAAAGTTCAATGCTAATCTAAAGGCTGTTAAGAAATTTGTTGAATCTGTTCGAAGATATGATACTTGGGAATGGCATAAAGTGTATGATGATATTGAGCCCAATAGATGGAATGCATTGCTATATTTATATGGTCGTAAGAAATTTGAGGGATTAGTATTGGAGAAACTACAAACAGAATATAAGTTTAATCAATTAGAATTAACAATTATTCAAATCGAAGAAAAACGAATTGAAAATTATATTAATGGTAAAGAACAAACAATCATTGAAAAGAATATTTTGGGACATTCAGCAGGAGTTATTTTTGCGGAACAGTATCATTCTGAATTAGGAAATGTTTTAGCTGAAAGAAGACCTGATTTGGATTTTATCATTATTATTAATCCATCTCGAACAATTAGTTATCGAGGTGTAAGAGATGATATCCATATTGGAAATGATATTGCTTATGTATTCCGTGGAGGTGGACATCCACAATCAGCAGGTTCTCCAATTGATAGATACTTGGTAAATACATTTATTGATATGCTATTTGGAGAGACGCAAAAAAGAGAGAATTATCCTTTATTGGAATAAGTAAAAATGCAGTAAATCTAAAAATAGATTAAAAATAAAAGAACTCTTTAGATATAAGGATTCTTGAGTATTTTTCGTGTTTTTATAAAAACATAACTAAGGATTCACTGCAAAAGTGTTCTGCAAAAGCTTATTATCATTGGCTTTTGTATAAGGGGTATAAAGGGAACTAAGTGTTATTAGAAAAACCGTTCTAATTAACTATGCTATTGAGATATGAAAGTATAAAGGGAACTAAGTGTTATTAGAAAAGCAATCCGATGGCATTGCAACAAGCTAAGGTACATACTTATATAAAAACTTCATGTTATTCTCACTAAATTAACTTTATATTTATACTAAGCATGAAAAAAGAAACAGATATAAATTAAAAAACTCACTGAATGATAGTGGGTTTTTATTTATCCCTGAGTAGTTATAGCTTATATATAAGCTATCTAAAATAAAGAGATAGATTATAAAAGAGGTATTGCAAATCAATTATTTAAAAAGGGGAGTTAATAAAATGAATAACAAAATGTTTGATGTAGAGAAAATCATTGCAACTGTTAAAGAAATCGGTATGGAAGTAGAATTTAATTTGGATAATCATGGATTTTATTTTACGTTAGAGAATGGTGAGATACAAATTATTTCGTATGATGATGTTGTAATGGGCCTAAATTTATTAGATAAACTAAACAAGCTGAAAGAGGATGATAAGTCATTAGAATTCTTTGGTACTATTACATTACAGGAGACATCTTATTTTAGATTTGTAAAGTACAAAGAACAAGAGAAGGTTCATGTGTGTGCAAATTATAAAAACGATAAGATTGAAGAGTTTGAATCATTTAATGTAATGGAAAAGAAGTTAATGAAATGGATATTAGATATCTTTGAACTAAAGGAATGTTGTACATGCAAAAGATTGTATAGTAGAACATGTATAGGTTATGAAGATAACTTATGCGAAGAATGTTATTGGGAAGAGCAAGAAATATTAGAGGGGATGGAAGGTGAAGAGGAATAAGAACGGAAAGTAATAGATATGTAATATTATTTTATTATTTATATAATAAGAGAAGATAAATAAAAAGGAGTTTTATTCTATGAAAAAAAGTAACCAAGAATTATTACATATATTAGACTATGTGTTTGAGCATTATATTGATGCGGATATTACTGATGAAACAAGAGAAGAAGTTAAATCAGGATATAAGCAAATTAAGGGTATGATAGAACAGGCTGATAAACAGGAGTTTCTGCGAAGTGTGATTGACGGAAAATGGTTTCAAATAAAAACAGAAAATAAACGAGTTTTCCTTGTAAAGATACAATTGGTTCATCCTGTGACATTAGGTGGTATAGGTAAAGAAAGAGAGTTAAAAACTTTATGGTTATCAAAAGAAGACCCTGAAGCGATGGCATTTAGCGATGTAAAAGAAAGTTCTTTTGAGTTCAACGAAGGAGTTTTAACAATCCATGAAGCATCATCTTATAATTTTGGTTCGATGGAGCCTGGTGATGATTGTATTTATGATGAAAATGGAGTGTTAGATGAATTTAAACTACAGAATGTTGTAGTTAGAAATAGTCGAGATGGTTTTGTTTATGAACCGGAATTTATTGAAGTGTGGAATAGATTAAAAGAATCTAATCTTGATGGGATTCCTGTATTAAAAACTAACTAATAGGATAGTAAAAAGTGTGAATATATATATAAGAGCAGATAAAATGTCTGCTCTTTCTTGTGTTTATGCAATTTGTTTTAATTCATGAGAGTTGTTCCATGAATATACATAGTCATCATCATTCTCTTTAAATCCCATTCTCATCCAGAATGATTCTGCTTCAGATAAAGAATAGAGTAATAGTGTTTTGCTTGCAAATACACCTTTTAAAAACTGAACGATAATATTTCCTATACCTTTCCCTTGATGTTTGTTTGCCAAAAATAAATTTTCGATGACTACAGTGTTCTCTTCATCATGAAAGAACGATAAATCAAACGGCATGTCATCTTCTCCATAATTCTTTTGAAATAGCATAGAATTGTATTGTTTTAACTGAAGAAAGCCAATGAATTTTCCGTTTAAATAAATCACTGAAATATTTTTAGATGAAACATCTTCCATAATCCTTCTTTGTATAAACTGAAAAACCTCTTTATCAAATTCCAAATCTAAATTTAAAAGTTTTAATGAGAGTCTTCCTTTTGTAAATGAATGAAAATTATGGTTGAATACATAAGTCATGATAGTGTCTCCTTTTTATAGAATCTAAATGATTACCTGTTTTATAAGTTCTATAAATCATATGTATTTATAAAAAGAAATATAAAAAAAGACCCCGAAAAGAAGAGTCTGTCTGTTGGTTGTTTTTCTTATAGTTCTGTATGAGTGATGGTCCCTGTTGAGTTTTTTCCGCTTCTATATTCAGTGGTATTGCTTTCACTAAATGCTACCTGTGGTTGACTGTTTTCTGGGAGAATATATCGGATAGAAAAATCGCCATTCTCTAAGTGTTTAATAATGAGTTGTTTTTCTTTTACATCTGGTGAACTGCAAATGTCGATATAATAGTTAAATTCAGAAAAAGTAAGATATCCGTAATGTTTCATCTTGTCATTATCTGTAGATTTTGTGTCATTGGTTAATTCGTATGGAACTAAAAATTGATAAGTTCTTTTGTCTTGATTATCCGAAATGATATAAGAATGCTGAATGTCTGTATAAGTTCGCTCTTTCCCTTTGGGAATTGTGTCTAAAACTTTACGAGTTAACTCACGAGTCATTTTATCGTACTTTGTATAATTGTTTATTTCTTTTTCTGCATCGTTAGATAGGTCATCTCCGCATCCACTAATAAGTAAGAGGGATAGGGTTGAAATGGCTAAAAATAAGGATTTTCTTTTCATTGTTTTAAATCTCCTTTGTTAGATTAATGGATACGTGTTAATAGCATGGGTAGTTGCTATTTTTCCGTTTGAAACTGTATATTTGAGTGTTTGCGTAGAAGTGAGTAGCTTCTCATCTTTTTCAGGAACCAGATATTGAACAAAATATCGAGATTCTTCAATTCTTTTAATTATAAGCTTTCTTGCAGTTGCTTCTTTTGAAACAAGAATATCAATAAATGCTTTGGATTCATTTACTGTTAATTCTGTGTAATGCTTGCCTTCTGCTTTATCTGTTTCTTTTGCTTCTCCCGTAAAATCATAAGGAACTAAGAATGCGTATGTTTTTGAACCATCTGAGTTTACAATTGCTGAAGCGTTTTTCACATCTGGAATTTCTTTGGTTTCTCCTATAGCAATACTATTCAAAATAGCTTTTGTCATAGTCGCTGAAATGTTTTCAAATTTTTGATATGTAATATCCTTTTTCTCTTCAACAGGTGGCTTGTTATCTATCTCGGTGGAGATAGAATCACATCCGTTCAGAGCAAGTAATGTACCAATTGAACAAGCGTATACCATCACTTTTTTTAGATGCATCATATTTCCCCTTTGTTTTTTATTGACTATAGTTAATATAATATCATATAATTCAGATTGAATACATAATGGATTTAAAAAACAGAAGATAAAAGGTAGGGAAATACGATGAAAGAATTAGGAAGGTATTTTTATCAGGTGTTTAGAAAGTCAGTCTTTGAATTAAGTAAACGTGGATATACGACTACTGCTTATAAGGCAAATGCAGAATATAAGAGAAGCCCAAATAAATTCCCATTTATTGCTCCCTCTACACTGTATGTATTAGTGGGAACAGAGGATTCAAGAGATAATAGTTGGATGGAGGTAGGAGTCGCTGAACAGCCGTTTATTGAATTGCTTTCTTATGTGATTACATCAAAAAATAAAAAGAAAACATTTATGAAACTATTAAAAAGATTAGATAAAAAACCAACACCAAATAGATTTGTAAATTTACTACATTTTTTTAAAGCTCTAAAATTTTCATATGAAAAAGAAACGGGAAGTTTAGAAGAATTTGAGATTTTACAGATTGATAATGTTGCAATGCATAACCAAGCCAATGCAAGTGTTGTTCGCATGAAATTAGAGAAAGAACAAGCGTTATATCAAGCTTGTTTAGATAAAGCGGAGTTTCACAAGCGAAATATCAAGATGTATGAAGCAAGTTTATTGAATGGGGTTAAAGAATGAATATAATTCTATTGATATAATACCGATAAACTTTTGATTTCTACTTAACAAACATTAATGTTATTTCTTACTTCGGCAAAGATACCTCTACTTTTATGAAACCCTATAGCTAAATTGTGACAGGTACTATTGAAAACTTGAAACGTTATAGCTATATGGTGGCTACAACTCTTGTATTCGAGGGTATAAGATATAGGTTTCATTATAAACTCTTATGTTATTTCTATAATAAAAAGAAAACATTATAGAAGGGAAGGGATACTATGAGGAAATCACCTGTTGCAACAACATTGAAGTGGGTTACATTTGGAGTAGAAGCCTTTTTTGCTATTCCGATTGTAGGTGGAACGTTTATCTTGAGCTTCTTATGGATACCACTATTTATTGCTTTGCTTTTACATATTGCAACAATTGTCATGTGTAAAAAGGAAGGGGCTTCGATTGGAGGTAATGTGGTAGGTATTATTGCATCTGTTTTAGGAGCCATTCCATTCTTAGGTTGGCTATTACACCTAATGACAGCAATCGTCCTATTGATTGAATGTATTAGAATGTCAAAATCAGAATAAAGCATGAAAAAAGCAGGCTGTGATTTAATTTCATAACCTGCTTTTTTGTAGTGAATGATAAAACTACATTTCCATCATTCTTAACAACTCTGGTTTCTTACGCCAGTTTATCTTTTTAATTGTACCTTCTTTTGTATCAATCTTGAATAAGAAACCTTTGTTTGCTTTAAGCTTATCACGATATTGATACATAACTGCTTCTAACCAACTAACATCTTCATCTGCAATGATATGTGTTGCACACATTGAACACATCCAGTAAAAAACATGTTCTTCTTCTTTAAAAGCTTTTGTTAATCTTTCTTTGTCATGAACCTCGAAATCATCCATATGAGACTTCATTACCTTTTTTACGATAGCTTCCATTTTTACGAATAAATTTTTCATTATAAAACGCTCCTCTAAAAATAATTTAAATAAATACCTGGCTTTTATAGTCTATTTATTTTATGCAAATGAGTTTTCTTTATAAGGATTACAATCATTTTTATAAAAAGAGAAAAAGAAAAGTAGAATAAGAAGAATTTATAAATTAGGTATATATGAACGTATAAAATGATAAAGGGGAGATTAAAATGTTAATAGTGTATGCGTCAAAAACTGGAAATGTAAAAAGATTTGTAGGAAAGACAGGGTTAGAAACTGTGCAAATTAGTGACGGATTACTTGTTAATGAAAAATATGTACTTATCACTTACACAACTGGTTTTGGTGCAGTTCCAGAAGAGGTATCAGCCTTTTTGAAGAAAAACAGTAAGAGTTTAGTAGGAGTAGTAGCAAGTGGCAATCGAAATTGGGGAGATATGTTCGGAGCAAGTGCAGATAAGATTTCAAAACAATATGGGATTCCTGTATTGATGAAATTTGAAATGTCAGGTATAAATAATGACGTAGAGATGTTCAAAACAAAAGTAAGAGAAATATCTCATGACGTTTTACAAGAAGCGGTTTAAGAAAAAGACTTCATTCTCTTTTTAGGAGAAGAAGTCTTTTTTATATTGAACAATTAGCTATTAATGAAATTCTTAATTTTCTCTACGGACTCTTTCTGATAAACGGTAATACTGGCAGTTGAGTATTTGTGTTTTCGAAGATATTTCTTATCTATATCTATTATAGATGAAATGGAATTCACTAACGATTCATAAAAAAGGGGCTCAGAATTAATAGTCAAATATCCCCGTTTGGATGCAAAGCTCGAAGAACCTTTTAGGTAACCTTTTAGAAAATGTTCTAAATATTTTTCTTCAAGAGCAGGAAATGTCATGTCACTTCTAAAATTTAACCCTAATTTTTTAAGAGAATTATACAATTTTAAAGAACAAATTCTATCTTTATAACAATTATCTGCGGAGACATAAAGCAATTCTTCTGTCTTTTTGTTTGTCAAAGCCTGAAATATTTCTTCTAATATCGAGACTCTATCTTTTTTTACAACCATGGATAAGGAATAAGATTTGTAGTGCTCCAGTAAGTTTCCAGAACTAAATACCAACCCTAATATATAAGCTTTATAAGCTGAGTCAATTTCTTCAAAAAACTCTTCATCGACTTCATATTTTCGAGAGGATTCACTATATGAGCGAATTTCAACTCCTGCGTCATTTAAGTAATTCAATATGGCTTGTCTGGATACACCTGTCTTATCGCTAATATAAGTCAAGTCATATCCTTCTTCATATAAAGATTTAAAAGTAGGTAGTAAATGCATCAACTCTTTTTTCCGACCTTGCATCTCTACTCCTTTTTCAGTACGTAGGATTTTGCCAACAGATACAGCCGAAACGTTGTATTTTTTGGCAATAGCAGATTTGCTCCATCCTGATAAATAAAGTTCATACCATTCATCGGCATATTTCTTATGAGGAGCCTTTTCTCTAAATGTAACGACACCAGTCAGATGCTTTCCTACAGTTGCTTTCGACACACCATGTTTTTCACCAATTTTCCGAAAGGATGCTCCTGCTTCGTATTCTTCTTTCCATATATAGATTAATTCAGCCGTTATATCCTTTTTTGTCATACTTTCAACTCCTGGTATACATCACTAATTAACTTTATTCATATAACTACACAATAAAATCATCACATTATCTGAGATTAATCATAATGCATTATAACTCCTAATTCAAATACATAGAATACAGAGATTATACAAAACAGGTATTTTAAAAATTTGATAAAACAGGAGATGTTTATTTTATGGTAACTTTATTTCATTGTTCAAATCGTGTATTTGATGAATTTAAAATCAGTAAGGAATTAGCGGTATATAAAGAATGTGAGCTAACAGAAGGCTATGGTATTTATATGACTGAAAACTTTTCAGTAGCAAGTCATTATGGGGATTTTGTTTATTCAGTTGCTATAAAGGAAGAAGATGTTTTTGATAGTACATCAAAAGAGGAAGTACAGAATTTATTAGATAAGGTAGAAAAAGAGGTTAGAATCAATTTAGCTGATTATATGGATGTGGATGATGTGATTTTGGAAATTTTAGAAGGTGAAGCATCTGTCAGAAAGTTGTATAAAGAGTTGAATTTGCGATTAGATAGTAATGAATCTTTCTTTTCAGATTTTGAAGACAGAATCACATATGAATCTGATTGTATTCAACGACAAATTGAAGATGTTGTAATAAAAAATCTGAATAAGATAATTAAATATTATAGTAAGACACAGGGAGACGTGTATATTTGTCATAAGAATCCAGAGGTTTTAGAGATTGTTAATATGCAAGAAAAAAAGCTTATTGCATAGAAAAATTGGAATTAAAATTTAAAATATATAATATGTAAATAAAAAAGGCATTCGCTTATTGCGAGCCTTTTTTGTTTTGCGTTCAGGTTTTCATCCCTTATTTTGCATGTATAGAACAAAATACATGATTGCCAATTGTCGTTACATATGCTCTTGTACGTTCCATCCAGTTATGAGGAGCGTATCGTGGGTCATAGAAGTATACAGTACCTTTAGGTAAATTCCTTACACCTTTGTCAAATACTTCTGCTACTGCACGTTTTGTTTCTTCACTTGGCGTTCGTTTGTAAATAGCACCATCCATCCAAGGAGAATACTGTTTAGGAGCTTTAATGACTTCCATCACTGTATCAGGAAACTCTGTTTTATCGTCTACTCGATATGCAATTGTTGTTGCAACAGCTACTTTTCCTTCATATGGCTCATCGGCCGCTTCAGCTTCTACTAACTTTTCTAACCAATAACGTTCGTCTTCCGTCATCTCGATAGAAGCGCCTTTATTAATAATAGTAGTCTTTGAAACTTCTTTTTCTTTTAGTTGAGTTTCAGAGATTTGTTCTTGCTCTACAGCTTGTGTTTTTTGAACTTGTTTTTTCTCTTGAACTACTTTTTTATCAACTTTTTCAACATTTTGATTTTCTTTTTGCTCTTCAATATGTTGTTCAGGCTTTGGAACCTCTACATTATCGGTTCCTTGAGTGGTATCTTCGGGTTGTTGTACTGGTTGTGGTTCAGTTTGTTGCACTTCTGGAGCAGGTTCAGGTGGTGGAGGTTCAGGTTTTTCATGATTAATATCACATTCAACAGGAAGAGGCTTTACCACCTCACACCCCTCGATAGGCATATATTTTTTAACCATATAATCCTCGATAATATCTTTACCTTCATCACTAATCTCGCAACCTTCTATAGAAGTATGTTTTTGCGTAAATGTTTTCT
>NZ_JAKUFQ010000150.1:0-9569 GCF_022663475.1 Bacillus cereus group sp. BfR-BA-01382 | reverse complement strand
TGAATTACAATTCTGGAGCTTCTTTTTCGTAGTGCTTTTATGCATGAAGGAAAAGACGGAATTTTTCCGTTATCATTAATTGAGATGTAAGTATATTTTCACTTACAAATAGGGTGGTACCGCGATTCTTTCGCCCCTATCGGATTTTCCGATAGGGGCTTTTTCTATTTATCACAGAAACATATGTTAAATAATTCCGAATCTTATGATAAAATTTTATAAGCGCTTACAAATAATGAAAGGGGGTGATACAAGCTATTCGAAATCGATATTCAATTTTATTGAAAAAAAGGAGGATGTCTAAATGACAAAGAAAACAGAAATTCCATCGCATTTAAAACCATTTGTATCCACACAACATTATGATCAATACACACCGGTGAATCACGCTGTGTGGCGTTATATTATGAGACAAAATCATAGCTTCTTAAAAGACGTTGCTCATCCAGCCTATGTGAACGGACTACAATCATCTGGTATTAATATAGATGCAATTCCAAAAGTAGAAGAAATGAATGAGTGTTTGGCACCAAGCGGCTGGGGCGCTGTAACAATTGACGGACTTATTCCTGGCGTAGCATTCTTCGATTTTCAAGGACACGGATTACTACCGATTGCAACAGATATCCGGAAAGTAGAAAATATCGAGTACACACCAGCTCCAGATATCGTACACGAAGCCGCAGGACACGCACCGATTTTACTTGATCCTACATATGCAAAATATGTGAAACGTTTTGGGCAAATTGGTGCAAAAGCTTTCTCTACAAAAGAAGAACATGATGCATTTGAAGCTGTTCGTACATTAACGATAGTAAAAGAAAGCCCTACTTCTACTCCTGATGAAGTTAAGGCTGCTGAAAATGCTGTAATTGAAAAACAAAACTTAGTTTCTGGTTTATCGGAAGCTGAACAAATTTCACGTCTTTTCTGGTGGACAGTAGAATATGGATTGATCGGAAATATAGATGATCCAAAGATATATGGTGCTGGTCTCCTTTCTTCTGTTGGCGAAAGCAAACATTGCTTAACAGACGCTGTAGAAAAGGTTCCATTTTCTATCGAAGCATGTACAGGGACAACTTATGACGTAACAAAAATGCAACCACAACTATTTGTTTGTGAATCCTTTGAAGAATTAACAGATGCGCTTGAAACATTTTCTAAAACAATGGCCTTTAAAACAGGTGGAAAAGAAGGTTTAGAAAAAGCAATTCGCTCTGAGAACTATGCAACAGCTGAGCTAAATAGTGGATTACAAATTACAGGTACATTTAGCGAGACAATTGAAAACGATGCAGGTGAATTAATTTACATGCGAACAAATTCGCCAACGGCATTAGCGCTTCATAATAAACAGTTAGCGAATCATTCTACTTCTGTACACAGTGACGGATTTGGAACACCGATTGGATTACTCACTGAAAATATTGCATTAGAAAATTGTACAGACGAACAACTACAATCATTAGGAATTACAATTGGAACTATCGCTGAGTTTACTTTCGCAAGTGGTATTCATGTAAAAGGAACAGTAACAGATATTGTGAAAAACGATAAGAAAATTGCTCTTATTTCCTTTATCGATTGCACAGTTACTTATAACGCCCGCGTTTTATTTGATGCTTCATGGGGCGCATTTGATATGGCTGTTGGCTCACAAATCACTTCAGTATTCCCAGGTGCCGCAGATGCCGCAGCATTTTTCCCAATGGATGAAGAAGTTCAAGGACTTCCTGCTCCACTTGTACTGAATGAACTTGAACGTATGTATCAAACAGTGCGAGATATTCGAAGTGAGGGGATTTTACACAACGCGCATATCGATCAATTAGTAGCAATTCAAGAAGTATTAAATAAATTTTATGCGAAAGAATGGTTGCTGCGCCTTGAAATATTAGAGTTACTTTTAGAGCATAACAAAGGGCATGAAGCATCGGCAACATTACTACAACAACTTTCTACTTTCACAACTGATGAAGCTGTAACACGCCTTATTAACAATGGTCTTGCTTTACTTCCAGTAAAGGATGTGAAAAATGATGCTAAGATTAACTGAAGAAGAAGTTCACGAAGAATTATTGAAGGTAGATAAATGGATGGTAAAAGATGAGAAATGGATTGAACGAAAATATATGTTTTCCGACTACTTAAAAGGAGTCGAATTTGTCTCTGAAGCCGCCAAACTATCAGAAGAACATAATCACCATCCATTTATCCTTATCCAGTATAAAGCAGTTATTATTACTTTGTCATCTTGGAATGCAAAAGGTTTAACGAAACTAGATTTTGAGCTTGCAAAACAATTTGATGAACTATTTTTACAAAACGAAAAAGCAATCATAAGAAAATAAAAAAGAGAAGCCTTTTTAGGCTTCTCCTTTTATTTTGAAATGGATACAATGTCCAAATGGATTCTGGGCTTGTAATATTCCATCTTTGTACGTAGCAATCTTGCCAATATTTTTTAAGCTTTCACATACTTGCTCTTTTTGTTTTTCATTCGCTAGTACAACTGTGAAATATTTTAAACCAACAGAACCTGGCATTTGCGGTGGTACCCCTTCACCTTGCCATGTATTTAAACCGATATGGTGATGATAACCACCTGCAGATACGAACAATGCTCCATTACGAGCTGGGATCGTTACTTCAAAACCAAGACCATCAACATAGAAACGTTTCGCTTCCTCTAAATCAGCTACATGGAAATGAATATGCCCCATCACAGTACCAGCTGGAAAGCCATTCCATGTACTTCCTTGCTGTAATAATTCTTCACCAGCTAACGGGTTACTAACAAATGGGAGTTCTCCATTCTCATCACGCCAAACTTCTTTTTGTCGATCATGATAAATTTCAATCCCGTTTCCATCTGGATCAGCTAAATAAAGAGCTTCACTAAAGTAATGATCGGCTCCGCCATGTAGTGGATATACCATCTCTACAAGATGACGAAGAACATTCGCTAAATCCTGTCTACTTGGTAATAAAATTGCGTAATGATATAACCCTGTTCTTCCTCTTTGCTTCGGAAAAGCTTCTTTCTTTTCTTCAATGATAAGAAGTGGTTCATCATTTTCATTCCCAAATGTAACGACTGCTTCTTCTTCTTTTAGCACCTTCATACTTAGTACTTCCGTATAAAACTCTAGTGATTTCTTTACATTAGATACGTATAAATGAACAACATCAAGTGTTGTATCGGGATGAAGTTGAAAACTCATCTTGTTAGCCCCCCCATTTAAATTAGTTCTTCTTTGACATTTTTTCTTTTAAGAAATTATCTACAAAACCATCAGCTTTTGCAACAAATAAGTATGCACCCATTGCTAATAATGCAAGTTCTAATTCGAAACCAGGATTTTTTCCATCTCCCAATAAACCAGCTGACCATTTCACTTTTACGATTGCTCCAACCATAACAAGTGCAAATAATAATCCAATATATCTTACACCTAAACCTAGAATTAATAATAGACCTCCAACTAATTCAAACGTTGCTACACCGTATGCAAGTCCTCCTGGTAAACCAATACTTGTAAACCATCCTGCAATATTGTCAATTCCTGATTGGAATTTTGTTAAACCGTGCATGAAGAATGTTACCCCTAACACGATACGAATAATTAAGTTACCAATATGTTGATTCATTTCATTCTCTCCTTTATAGTTTTCTTATACAAAACTTTTATTTACATTACAAAACATACACTAATTTTTTTTATTCGTCAATTCATTTTCACTGGGAAAAAATATATTTTTTTTGCTATGATACAAATAGTTGTTTACAAAAAGGAGCTTGATTTTATGAATATTGGTTCTGCAATACGTGAAATTCGTCAACGTAGAGGCATAACAATTGCACAAATTTGCGAGGGAACAGGTCTTTCTAAAGGATTTATGAGTCAGGTTGAAAATAATAAAACATCACCATCTATCTCAACTTTAGAAACGATCTCCAATTTTTTAAACGTTCCCCTTCCCTATTTATTGTTAGAGCAAAAAGATCGATTAAAAATTGTCAAAAAAGAAGAACGGAAATACAGTGTATACGGCAAAGATGAGCAAAGAATTGAACATGTTGCGGAGCAAGGGGGCCTTCGCCTATCTTTAGTAGAAATCCCTACTGGATTCCCGAAAGAAAACTCACCAAATGCCCATGAAGGGGAAGAATGTCACCTTGTATTACGCGGAAAACTAGAAGTTCAGCACGGTGAAGATATTGCAATTGTAGAAGAAGGTGATTCTTTCTCATGGAATGCATGCGTTCCTCATATTGTTCGTAATATAGGAGAAGAAACTGCATTATTACTCATCTCGAGTTATGCGGAAAATCGAAAACGTGTTTATTAAATAATAAAAAAAGAAGCCTGTTAAACAGGCTTCTTTTTTATCCCCTTATAATTCCATAACTTGTCCCAACTAGTACAGTCTTTTCATGCTGATTGCGATAAACTGACTCGATTGAAACTTTTTTATAGCCTTCCATTTGCTCAACATTTGTTAAAGTTAGTTCACAAGTGATCGTATCTCCTGTGAAAACTGGTCTAATAAACTCACTTACTAATTCTCTTGCTATGTAATGTAACTCTTCTCCCACTTTCGTCCCAATGCTAGCAGTCAATAAACCATGAACCATTAATCTTCCATTTTCATCGTATTCCATATGGTGTCTACCTTTATCACCGGTAATATTTGCAAATTCAAAAACTTCTTCCTCAGTAAATCTTCTTTCATATTTAAATACATCCCCAGCTTTTACACTCATTTTTATCCCCTTAATAATAAACAGAATTTTCTTTTATTTTATCATAAAACGAGCCTCAATCCATTCTCTATTATCAAAAGTCTCAAAATTACCTCGCTATACTTTTTTACTTTCCATTCATTTATCGGTGACCATCTCTTTTCGCGACTTGGTATCCATAATACGCACATGTTCCATTTCTCGATAGCTCTCTAACTTCAAATCCACAACTTCTATAAAAATCAAAATTGTTCGCTGATGTATGCGCAAACCAATCACCGTGGGGAAGTTTTTGCAGGCAAAGAGCTACAAGCTTCTTACCTAATCCCTTCCCTCTATATTCACACTTCACAACTAAATTTACTATGTTCGCAATCATAATTCCATCAGAAATGACTCTAACCATCGCAACCATCTCTTCCTCATCCCAAATTGTGAAAGCCCATGTTGAATTTTCAAATGCTATCGTAAATTTTTCAATTTGCCAAGAAGGGATATTATCATTACTCCAACCGGCATCTTCAAACAATGCTTTAATTGCATATGCTGGTACGCTACTCGTTCCCTCACGAATAATAAGTCCATTATGATAAATGTACATGTAATCCCCCCTTTATTTTCATATACCATTCTTCAAAAAATGCAATTTACCTTTAAAAAAGTAATTTTTCATCCAACACGTTTAATGGAATAAACAAGAACATCCATCCCATGAAATAAAGTTGTTTTCTCATAGCTGAGCCCTGTCTTTCTAGCAACAAATATTGAGGCGGGATGATTCGGGTTAATGAGAGAAATTAATTTATTCATTCGTAATGCTTGGAAACCGTAGTCTCGAAATGCTGCCGCCGCTTCTTTTGCATACCCTTTTCCCCAATACTGAGGAAGTAACCAATAACCAATTTCAATTTCCTCTTTTCCATCAATCTGCTGCTTTACCAGCCCTGCATGACCAATTCTTGTTCCCGTTTCCTTTTCAATCAATACAAATAAACCGAGACCGTTTTTATAGCTAGGAATGACCCACTCCTCCAAACTTTTTTTACACTGTATATATGTTTTTAACGTCCCATTTCCAATATAGCGCATTACCTTCTCGTTCCCCCATAGTGAAGCATAGAACTGTAAATCATCCATTGTATATTTGCGAATTTGTAAACAATCTGTATGAAACATGCCTGCACTCCTTTCCACTAATTTATTCTTAATTTCACGATCATGTTTTGTATGCATACGAAATGTTACTATTAATTATAAAGTGAAACTTTAATCAGTGGGGAATTTTGTTCACCCCCACTGATTATCAGCCCTCACCAATCGAGCGTTTACGGGCAGTGGATCTCCCATCTAACTTCTTTGCTCTAGCTGAATTTTGAGGCGGGAGACTTACTGCCCGCAAATAGCGGGATAAATGAACCTACAATAAAATACAGAATATTCATTCTTAACGACTAAAAAAAGCAGTAGACAAATTTCGTCTACTGCATCCATATCATAACTAGTATTAAGAAAACTACAGTTGAGGGGGTGTAGGATTTTCAAATATACTAGATACTTATCCCGTTCTAACGGGCGGTAAACTTTCCAATTGTTTCAAGTGAAAAGTTTACCGCACATAAGAACTTCCTTCGTTCATTAAGATAGTATTGCTAAATAATCATATACACGCTTAGATTTCTCTCCACCCATTCGTGCATGCTGAAGAAGAGAAATGCCATAAGGACCAGATGCACGCAATGCTTCTGGTTGAGCTACTAAAATAGCTTGTACAACTTCTAATTCACCAAGCATAGCTGCTGCAAAAATATCCATCCGAGCACCCTTTTCTAGTAAATAAAGAGCAATATCTTTACGACCTACATGTGCCGATGCCCCTAACGCACTTTCCCAATCTGATCCACCCCAATTATAAGAGGCGTGAAGTAAGCTTGGCGATTCAACCAATAGCTCTTGTACTTTCTCTAAATCCCCGTGAGCTGCCATAACAAATTCTCTTACTAATTCAGTGGTAATACGCTCTTCTGTTTGCATCGCTCTTCTCCCCTTTTAGAAATTCGTTTCGGTGTAAAAAACGGCTTGTCACTTCCTTGAAAGATATCTACATCTATGCCAAATACATGTTGAAACATTTCATGGCATAGCACTTCTTCTGGTATACCATCATACTGAATCTTTCCTCGCTTTAATACGAGTAAACGATCGCTATATTGAGCAGCTTGGTTAATGTCATGTAAAACCATTATAATTGTCATTCCATACTCCTCATTTAATCGTTTCACAAGTTCCATTACTTCCAACTGGTGAACGATATCTAAAAAGGTTGTTGGTTCATCCAATAGTAAGACATTTGTACGTTGCGCTAGCGTCATGGCAATCCAAGCACGTTGCCGTTCCCCTCCTGATAAAGAATGTAAAAGACGATATTCATACCCTTCAAGATTTGTAACAGACAATGCCCAATCAACAATTTCTTCATCTTCTTTATTTAAGCGGCTACTCCATGATTTATGTGGACCTCTTCCGAACTCAATTAGTTCTTTCACTGTTAAATCTAATTGATGATCATGCATTTGTGGTAACATTGCTAATTGCTTCGCTACATCAGCACTCTTCATCATATGAATGTTTTTCCCATCTAAAATGATGTCCCCTTCGCTTTGTTTCAGTAGCCTTGCTATTAAACGAAGCAAAGTAGATTTTCCCGATCCATTCGGACCAATTAAACTAACGATTTCTCCAGCCTTAATATGTACATTCATATTTTGCATTTGAAATCTTTCAGAGTGTGCATAAAACACTTTGTTAACGGAAATCACGTTGTTTTCCTCCTCTATGAATTAAATATAAGAAGAACGGACCACCTAAGAAGGACAGTAAAATACCAACAGGCAATTCGATTGGATCGAACCAACTTCGAGCTATTGCATCCGCAAAAACAAGTAATACACCGCCGCCAAGGCATGATAAAGGTAGCAAATATCTATAATCATTTCCAACTAATAAACGTAGCATATGTGGTACGACAAGACCGACAAATCCAATAAGACCAGATACACTTACTGCAATTCCAGCTAATAATGTACTTACTACGATTAAATAAAACCGACTTTTTTCCACGTTATGTCCTAATAACTTTGCCATTTCATCTCCAAGCATTAACACTCGAATATGCTTAATGCCAAAGAAAGCTAATATAATGGCGAATATTGCATAATAAATAATCATGTTTAAATGTGCCCAACTTACACCACCAATACCACCCGCTAGCCACGGTAACACGGATTGTACTTTGTCACTATGTAATAACATTAATGCTGACGTTGCTGCACCAATTAATGCATTGATCGACACCCCTACTAAGACGATTCTTGAAGGTGGTGCCCCTTTTTGCCATGATAAAGCATAAATAACCATCGCTGTTATGAAAGCTCCTAAAAACGCCCCTAGTGGTAAAAAAGCTAGATGCTGTGGGAATAAAATCATGATGACAATTGCTACAAGGCCTGCCCCAGATGAAACTCCGATAATACCAGGATCTGCAAGAGGGTTTCTCATAACCCCTTGCAGCAGTGTACCAGATGCAGCTAAACATGTTCCTACTATAAACCCAACGAGAACTCTCGGTATGCGAAGATCCCATACAATTCGATGAACTGTCGAACCCTCATCTTGTATACCTGTTAGAATGTCTCTTACAGAAAAAGATAAACTTCCTGCGAAAAGTCCGTAAAAGAGGCCTAGAATTGTTAATACAACTAAAGTAACTGCTATTATCCATCTTTTTTTCGCAAAAGGATGTTCCTTTTCTCTTACTACTTCACTACTTTCCATACGTATCATTTCCTTACATCTTGTATACTTTTATACATAAAGTCCATTGCTTCTGTAACTTTTGTCCCAGGATTAGATCCAAATAAATCAGGTGGCAAAATAACTACGCGGTTTTGTTTTACTGCATCTAAATTTTTCCACGCTTCATTTTTCATCATTTCGCCTTCGAATGCTTTTTTCACACTTGTTGGATCTCCGTGTGTAATTAAATAAATCACATCTGGATTCGCCTCAATAATACGTTCTACACTTAGCTGTGCATATTGCGGATATTCTTTCATTTCTGGAAAATCAGAAGCAATATTTTTTCCGCCTGTTTTTTCTAAAATATCACCTGATAAAGATGTTGGTAATGCCGCTAAATAAGTACCTGGTGCGCCATACACTAGCAATGCTTTCACATCGCTCTTTTTCTCATATTTCTTCATTTGATTATTGATTTTTTGATTAAGTTCTTTTGCTTTATCTTCTTTCTTCATTGCCGTTCCATATAATTCAATATTCTTTTGAATATCTTGTACAGAATTCGCAGAAGAAATGATTACTTTCGTTCCCTGTCCTTCAACCGTTGGCACATTCTTTTGGAATCCATTGTTAGCAACAAGTACATCGGACTTTAAACTAGCAATTTGCTCAAAGTTCGGTTGATGTGCATTCCCGATTACTTTTGCTTTCTTTAACTCCTCTGGAAGAGTTAATTTCGTATCCGGACGACCTACTACTTTTCCACCTAAAGCATGAATAATATCCATGTCTCCCATACTTAATGTTGCAAAACTTTCTGGTACTTTATCGAATGTTACCTTTCTCCCTGACAGGTCGGTAATTTCGATTTTTTCTTTTCCTTTTTCTGTTTTGGTTGCAGACGCTTTTTCGTCCCCTTTGGCACTGCAACCTATTAACAAGAAAAAAATAGATAAAATCGCTGTAAATAGCGTAATAGATTTTTTCATTCCTTCACCTCTAATTGATAATGATAATCATTAAC
>NZ_JAKUFQ010000149.1:0-9671 GCF_022663475.1 Bacillus cereus group sp. BfR-BA-01382 | reverse complement strand
TGTTCATCAGCTAGACGTTCTTCATCCTCTTGCTTACGAGCTTGTTCCTCGGCTTGACGTTTTTCATCTTCTTGCTTACGAGCTTGTTCCTCGGCTTGACGCTTCTCATCTTCTTGCTTTTGAGTTTTTTCGTCAGCCTCTTTCTTTTCTAGTTCTTTTTTCTTTTCGCTATCTTTTTGTTCTTCATTGTTAGAGGCAACTTTTGTACTAGTTGCTGTCGTTTTTTCAGAAGAAGGAGCTGAAATACCTAATAGCGCAACAAAAATGACAAATAATACGGCTGTAATAATAAATTGTTTTTTTGCTACACCTGTTTTCTTAATAACAGATAATATTGCAAGTACAAGGAAGAATATAAATAGAATGAAACTTAAAATAGCAAAAAATTCGATGACTGGGTGTTCAGATTTTGTTGTACCAGTCACTATTAATATAATTGAAATCATAAAAAGAATAACGGTAGGACGTCCATATTGTTTTGCTTTTCCATTTTTTTTAAAGAATGAAATGATACATAAGATTAAAAGAATAAAAGCAATAAAAAATAAAGCTGCACCAATATTACTCAAAATCGCCATTTTCATACCTCCATTTGTAAGATTTTTCTTATTGATTATATAGGAACTTATTGGATATTACACGTTTTATATAAATTTAGAAAATTAATATTTTTACTAGACTTATAAACATTTATTTGCATATAAGGGAAAATAGATATATTTACTATTACTTTTTGAAAGAGATTTCATAAATTATAGTATATCGATTGAAAGGAGGAGATTTGAATGGAATTTCAATTGTTGGTAACTTGTATATTACAAGAAGGTAATGCTTACTTTTTAGTAACGAAGGTAGACGATGTTATTACGTTAAAAGTACCGATTACTGCGGGAGTAGCAGGTTTATTTTTAGCTTTAGGTGTACCAAGATGTTCTTAATTTAAATATCTATAATAGAAGAGGAAGGGACATGCCTTTCTCTTCTATTATTACATAATATAATTATGTAAACTTTAATATCATATTTGTGATAGCACGTTTGAAATGGACATGCATATACTATAATGTTTCATTGGATGTTAGGGGTGGAAGGTAGTTTTAATAAGTGCATCCAGTGATGTTTTTAAGCTATGAAAATAAAAGAGGTGCTATTATATATGAAAAGAAAAACATTTGATATTCCAGTTACATTGCGAAGAGAGTGGTTTTTAATAGAGTTAGCTCATTTAACGAAAAAATATGGAATTGAAATTGCAACTAGCAAAATGGGTGCTGCACCGTTTTTAAGAGATCAAGTTACAGAATCAAAGATAGGGAAAGGGTTACAATACGATAAATATGATGATGAGTATATAATTGAAAATTAAAGGGTAACAACAAAATTAAATTAATTTATAACAAAATATAAAATAAAGCAGATTCTAAATATAGAATCTGCTTTATTATGAAATACTTCTAGTCAACTAACCTCTTTCTAGTGTTTTTCCTACATATTTCTCTTGCGTTATTCCAAAAGATTCACGAAGAATGCGAGCATAATCTTTAGATTCTATTGGTCGTTTATTTTTGGTGCCTTTAAAGGTTTCTGTGTAATTTTTATTTGTTAACGATATGTGACCATAAGTAGTTAATTTACAAGTGATAGCCCCTTTATTAAAAGGAGATTCTTTATGCTCTACAATCACTTTTTGAATGTTATTCACTTTTTTCTCATCTATTGGATCTAAAGTGAAAGCATAACCTATTTTCCATTCATTTGAAGGTTCAGATTGTAAGAAACTTGTAGATTCTCCGTTAGCTCCTTTTCTCATTTCTAAAATATGCGTACCTTTTCGAGTATTTCGTTTACGAATTCGATATTCTCCTGTTTGAGAGGAGATGGCTTCTCCTTTAAAAGGGACTGGATGTAAAGGGAGATGAGATGCAAAACCTGCATCCACAACATAATCTTTATTCTCATGACTTAATATGATAATGACATGACCATCATCGGGCTTCCATTTATTATCGTAAAGATCATAAACAGTACCGGCTACTTTGTATACTTGAAACCCACAATCAATTAAAAAATAATACAATAAGGAGTTTAATTCATAACAAAGTCCACCTCGTTTTTGAATAAGTAACTTTTCTATTAAGTTATCTTTTGAGATATTTTTAATAGTACCAGCCATAATATCAAGATTTTCATAGGGGAGAATCATTCCCATTTTTAATAAGATTTCATCTAAATCATCAAATGTTATTTCTTTTGCAGGAATTTTTAAGCGTTCAAAAAACTCCTTTTGTAAATTGGTCATCATAAAGTATTCTCCTTTCTTTTTACAGAATTTTCTTCTGCTCACCGATAGGTTAGTACTTCTACAAGGTTAATTCAAGTGCGCGGAAATTATCATAATATATGTTTCTGGAAATATGATTGTTTATTCGGAAATTTCAGTTTGATTTTTAATTGTAGGAAAGCCTTACAATATAGGGTCCTTTAAAATTATTTTGTATTTAATGAAAAGAAAGTACATATCTTTATTATGTTTTTAAATAACTAACTAGTAATAAAATGTTTTTTTACTAAAATTTTTTCAAGATTTGTATGCTTTATATAAACAATAATGATTTAAAAAATATCTGGATGTAGCGAAGTTAACAATTATTGAGAAACTTTTTTGTCGTATTCTATCAAAAGGAAGAGGTAGAAACAAAGAGAATAACGAGAGTTAAGGAAGAGGGTACACAACTAGTAACCTTCTAAAAATAGGGCTAACATCTTTTTAAAATCAAAGATTAGCTATTATTAAGGAAGGGAAAATATAAAATATTATAAAGAACACCTTCTTTCAAAAAAATAGGGGGAGTAATATGAGACTGATGAGAAGATGTGTGGCCTTACTAATTGTATTTTTTATCATGGCTCCAACGATTAGCACAAATGTACAGGCAGAAGTTGTAAAAGAGCTTGGAAAGGGGTTTCCTGACACAGAAGTATTTACACCTGGGGAATGGTTTTTAGGCCAAAAACCTGCTAATTATGATGAGAATAAACCACCAATTCTCTTTGTACAAGGAAGAAATGGTAATGCGGATAGTTGGTATGGAAAGACAGTATATCATGATATAAATGATATGTATGATTATGCTTTGAAAGCAGGCTATCAAACAGTGTTTATACAATTATATGATGCTGCGGGGAAAGGTTCGGCTAGTCAGTGGGATAACGGAAAACTGTTAGCACAAAAACTTGAAGAAATATATAATCATTTCGGTAAAAAAGTTAATATTGTAGCGCATAGTAAAGGTGGTATTGATACACAAGCCGCATTAGTTGAATATGATGCGAATCGATTTGTTGGAAATGTTATTACACTTGCTACACCGCATCACGGCTCAAATTTAGCAGATTTGTCATATAGTTGGTGGGCAGGGTGGCTAGCTTCTATATTAGGTCAAAAAGATGATGGTACGTACTCGTTACAAATAGGTGAAATGGCAAAGTTTCGTTCAACAATAGATAATAACCCAGCAGCTAAATTAAACCGTTACTATACGGCTACTGGGACTAGCTGGGGGCCAACATTTTCTGCATTATCTATGGGCGGGTTATATTTATCATCGTACGGTTCAAATGATGGACTAGTAAATGAATGGAGTGCGAAGCTATCGTACGGTACACATTTATTTACAGATTCCAGATTTGATCATGACAATATAAGAAAAGGATCAGCTGTTTTTACACGAATCGAACCATATTTACGTACGACAAATGTGGAATTACCAGCTTTAGTAGCATCCAGCACTAGTTCAAATGAAAATCTAGAACAATTAAATACAACTTCAAATCAAAATATTTTAGGAGGCGAATTACCACAAAATCAGTGGATAGAGCAAACCGTTACAGTTGATAAAAAAGCGGAAGGAATCGTTTCTGTACTAACTGCTTCTTCTGATGTAGAAGTACAAATGGTATCTCCAAAAGGAAAAATATATGCAAATAAAGATAGCGCTATAACTACTGGTGAAGGCGAATCTTTCTTTAATGGGGCGACAATTAGAACATTTAAGTTTGATAAATTGGAAGTAGGCGAATGGAAAATCAAAATGATGGCGAAGCAGTCGAAAGATGCATATTTAGTTGTAAGCGATTACAAGAATGACGCACCATTTGTTCTTCAAATACCTACAAAAGTTAAAGTAAATAAACCTGAGTATAAACTGAAAAAATCACCAATGGCACCTGAAATGAAAGGGGATCTTTCCATAACAGTAAGAGTCGTTAATAAAGAAGGTAAGTTAGTCTCTGAATTTAATGAATTACAAAATGTTAATACGAATACATTTACAGGTGCTTTGAAAGATATAAAACAACCGGGAGTATATAACGTTACGATGGATATAAAAGGGATGAATAAAGAAGGAAAACCATATAATCGTACGATTGTTAAGTCGGTTTATGTAGAGAAATAAGGAAGAATAAATAAGCATAATATAAAAGTGCAGAAATCTTGTGTTAGAAAGAATTCTGCACTTTTTTTGCGTGATGAGAGATAATAAAAGTCGAAGAAAACTGTTATTCAATAAAAAAAGATGCTGAAATAGCATCTGAATGTGAAGAAATAATATTAACTTAGTTTTGTAACTGTTAATTCAACTGAATTTATACCATTGTCACAAGTTACAATACTTTGACGATTAAAGCCACTATTATTTCTAAGTTGAAGAGTTGAATTAGCTGGCACTGTAACAATCGTTTCGCCAACGAGTTGAAGACATTCGTTATTTGATGAAGTATTCATTTGAATAGCGAAGTCACCTTGACTATTAGCAAGTGGATTGTTATTTAAAAATATAGTTATGACTGGGATATGTGGAAATACAGGATTTAAAGTAGTATTAATACTGGAAATGAACGAAACTCTATAATCACCAGCTTGTCTAAATTGTATAGTAGTAGGGTTTAGTAAGGAAACGCCTCCTGCTAAAGGTCCAACGTGATTAAATGGAAAAGGGTTGCCAAAAGGAACAGTTATAAATTCAGTTTGCCAAAAAGTTCCGTATGCAGGACAGCTTCGTTTATGTGAATGGTCACATGAACATTTTTTATTTGAACTGGAAGAAGATTTGCATGAGCATTTTTTATACGAGTTTGAAGAATGATAGTATGAACCCAATATATTACCTCCTATTCTTAATAAATGTAAAACACATAATAGTTTATGAAAATGAATCACAATTGGCGTGTATGCTTGTACTATAAAAGGAGATAGATTTGGAATATAAAGTGGTCAAATGATGAAATGTAGTATTGGGGTATTACCTTTAACACTTTTTGAAGATGATAAGGTTCAGAATTTGATAGAAAAATGAATGGGATTTCTAAATGGATTGAAGTAACGAGGAAACGTTTATCCCGCTATTTTCCGAGCAGTAAGACTCCCACCTCAAAATTCAGCGAAAGCAAAGAAGTTAGGTGGGGATGAACAAAACCCCCCACTGAGTAAAGTTTCACTTTACTATATTAATTTCGTATGACAAAACAGCAATATTATCTTTTGCTGTATGGATGTTATCGTTTGGTGAAGCTATGATATTTAATCGTATGTATATTAGATTATTTATTTTTTGTTTTTATTTGTGTAGCTGGGCAGGAAGAAGTCAGAAAAAATAGAATAAATGTACATATGAAGCATCGTTTGTTTTTGGTGTGAATAGTAATTAAAGATACGCTAAAATATTTAAAATTGTAACGAAAGAGAGATTAAATAATAGAAGGAGCAACTTACATGGAAAATATATTAAAGGTATCTTCAAAATCAAGCCCAAATTCAGTCGCAGGTGCAATAGCAGGTGTACTAAGAACAAGTGGTAATGTGGAAATTCAAGCGATTGGGGCTGGAGCTATAAATCAAGCGATTAAAGCAATTGCGATTGCAAGAGGGTTCGTCGCTCCAAGTGGTATTGACTTAGCTTTTGTTCCAGCGTTTCAAGAGATTTCTATCAATAATGAAGAGAGAACAGCGATTAAATTAATTGTAGGCCCTAGAAAGAAAAGGTCTTAGTAGAAGAGAGTGTTACTATAAGGGGAAAAGACTAATAGACTTCCCAGGTTAGATACGTTATTTTATGTAACCGATCCTTGGGTGTGGACACGGCATTATACCGGACTCATGTCTGTTAATTTCTCCTTAAATTTAGCGCGTATTCTAGATACTTAAAAATGCCAAATCCTTTGTGATATAAGGGATTTGGCATTTTTGATGTTTTTAAAAATAAACAACCCTAAAACTGCTCATTTAGAAGATTTAGTTTTAGTAGCGGCCATTGAACGTTTTTATGATAGTTTACCTGATAAATGGAGAGAAATAGTAGCAGACAATATTGATTGTGCTAGTTATGTAGATAGGAAATATGAAGCGCACGTTTTAATGGAAAATGGTATGGAAATAAAAATAGAAATCTTTTATGTGGAAGAAGACAAAGATGAAGAATGGATATATAAAGCTTATAAAGTTTTATTATAGAAATTTCATTTTCATACAAAGGGGAATTGATATGAATTTTGAAAACTTTGAAAAATAAGAGCAATTTAAACAGTTACAAAAAAATAATGTTGTAATTGTGAAATGGAAAAAAAGCGTAAGGCAGTACAAGGAATTAGGAGAAATCACACATCATAATTCTTACACAATTAATCGTATAAATGAATTGATTTTGAAAATAGTTTAGATGTTGTTGGAAATATAGTTAGTATATGTCCGAACTGTCATAGGTTGATTCATTATGGAAGAGACAAAGATAAGAAAAAAGTTTTAGAACTTCTCTTTGAACAAAGAAAAGATTCTTTGAAGAAGTTCGGTATTGAGGTATCTCTCAAAGAGCTATTTGGATACTATGGAATTCTAAAATAAGAATATTCATAGCTATAGTGAAGGTAGAATGTTTCATACTTAAACATAGGTATTATTGTGATGGAAATTTAAATTTCGTCTTTTGAAAGTATCAATAATTTGTATTATTTTTATAGGGTTATATATTTTTCTTTTGCTCTGCTGTATAGCAGAGCTCTTTTTTGTCGTACAAAAGCCACCTATATATGTGAAGTGCACCCCAATTTATAGGCTGTGTCAAACAAATGGGGTGCACTTCAGTACTGTCGGGCGGCTTCTTTTAATTTATATTCACCAATTCATCAAACTTAAACTTAGTATTCAAACCAAAAGCATCTGTACAATATATAGTTTTCGTCATCGGTTCAATATGTAATACATTTATGTACATGTCTTGCACCATTCCATCACGATAGTATGAGGTATGTATTTCTTCTTCCTCGTGAAAAGATTGCATTAACGCTCTTTCTATTCGTTCCATAGTATCTTGTGTTAAAAAAGGTTTAGGTACTTTATATTGTTCCTCAAACATTCTATGTATTTCCTCGTATTGCTCCGGTATTGAAGCAAACGGATTCCATTTCACCATACCTCTTCCACGTACTACAGGAAAGCCGTTATATTCCATGATGTAATACCTCACTTTTGTTTTTTTAACTCCACTACAAACAAACGTGCGTTCTTTTTTAAGGTTTGAAAAGGGACCATTTTGTTAACATGAATATTCAAAAATAATTTTTTCAAGTTAGAATATTCAAAAACTTATTTATGCAAACAAGCATGTCATGATAACATTTAACAAAAGGGGGTAGAAGTAGATGAGTGTTGACATTATTTCTAAAGAAGAAATCACAAAATTATTAAACGAATGGTATCAAGCTATGATTTCACAACGTGTATTACAGTCTCAGAAAATAAAAGAAGATATTGCAAATAAAATCAATAATATTAAGGAAGACCAAACAATATTAGTCTACTACGCTTTATTGAATGCACGGTATAAACTGCTAATTCGGGATATGGATAGTACAAAAGATATTCTGGACAAAATCGAGCCTTTACCAGAGTCTACAGAAACATTTTTAGAGTACTATCATCATTTATTTAAAGCAATTTACGCTATTAATAAAGCAAACCATAGTGAAGCAAGAATGCAATTTGAAAAAGCTGAAACGTTTTTAGAGTACATGCATGATGAAATTGAAAAAGCTGAATTTAATTATTGGCTTGCAGTCCATTACTATCACGTATTAAAACCGATCCTAGCAGTTCAATTTGCTACAAAGGCGAATGAAGTATTTTCAATTAGTCCAGGGTATGAATTAAAAACTGCAGCATGCTTAAATACTTTAGGAATGGCACACATTCGACTAAATGAATTCGAAAGTGCAGAGGAATATTTACTTTCAGCACTAGGTACCTTCCAAAAATCTAATGATGAACTTCTTATTAAACGAGTTAAGCATAATTTAGGACTTTTATACGCAAGTCAAAACATGCCAGAGTTAGCAATTAAACACTTAGAGGATTCATTAGAAAATAACGCTAAAACTATGTTTCTTTTAGCAAGAGAACATTTTAAGTTAGGTTATAGTCATATCGCTAATGAATATATTGAGAATGGCTATAAGATTAGCGACTTATGTTATCGTCATCATTTCCGAATTTTAAAAGCAGTACATAACTATGTACCGCAAGAAGAATTAGAAAATGTGGTTATAGAAGGTATTTCGTATTTTGAAAAAGAAGAATTATATGATTGGGTAAAAGAATATGCTTCTCTTTTAGGTGAAATATTCTATGGTTCAGAAAATCACAGAAAAGCAAGCAAGTATTTGCACATCGCTTTAGATGCAGACAAAAAGAGCATAGAAAGAAGGGCGCTAAAATGAAAAAAGCAATCTTATTAATGATGATGTTATCCGCTGTTTTTACTTTTGGTCTTACTAATGTAAAAGACATACCACAAAACGAAGCAATTGAAGTGTTTATGGATCATGGAGAACATATTTAAAACCTAAGGAAGAGGGCGCTTATAGTGTCCTCTTTTTAATATCTATTATCTATATGATGAGGTTGCAGGTACGTCTTTTGGTTATTGTTTGATAAACGTAAGATGTTTCTAAAAATGTGTATACAAAGGTGTAATTTTGTACTGTATATGTTCACATATTTGCTCACATTTTGTTCACGTACTATATAAAAAAGTATGAAAATCTATAAAAATAATTATTTCAATAAAATTTGTTTTAGATATTAAAAAGTGCCAAAACCCTTGTGGTATAAGGGGTTTGGCACTTTTGTGTTTTTTATATTTTATCAAATAAACAACCCTAAAACTGCTCATTCTTCTCCCAAGATTCAACGATATAATGTGCAATCGTCGGATTGAAGCCTTTACCAACTAAAAACATAATCGCAGCAACTTCTGTTAATGCGTGTTCATGTGATGTATGTTTTGCTTCATTTAAACCGTAATCTACCCATGGTTTTACGAAATCTAGTACGGGTTTCTTGAAAGGTAAAAACTGTGTACCGACAACTTGTTGAATTTGTTGTTGTGTTGGTTCTGTAATTGGTCCAGGTGGTAAGATTTGTGGTTGTGTAATGTCTAATGTTGGCCCAGGCGGTAAAATTTGTGGCTGAGTTGGATCTATTGTTGGTGGTTTAGGTGGTGAGACACGTGCGTCGTAGTTTGGTTGATATATTTGTTGTTGGTATTGCGGTTGAGTTGTGTATGGGTTTTGTGGTGTTACATATGGATTTTGCTGATATTGTTGTTCTTGGTTTTGTG
>NZ_JAKUFQ010000148.1:0-9793 GCF_022663475.1 Bacillus cereus group sp. BfR-BA-01382 | reverse complement strand
TTAACTTCCCAGCTGCATTATCACTTTACTGGGTTGTTGGTAATATCTTTGGTATTGCTCAAATGTACTTTATCAAAGGGCCAGAGATTAAGGCTAGCAAAGCTGGAGGCTCAAGCAAGTGAGTATAATTACTGCTAAAGGACAAACAGTCGAGCTGGCAGTAGAGGATGCTTTAAGGCAATTAAATACATCAAAAGATCGAGTAGATATAAATATTGTCGATGAGGGTAAAAGAGGATTCTTAGGTTTATTTGGGAATCGTCCTGCAGTAGTAGAAGTTGTATTGAAGAAAGATCCAATTCAGGAATGTGAAGAATATTTAAGAAATGTTATTCACAATATGGGTGTGGAAGTTGAAATTAGTAAAGTTGTAAAAGGACGCGAGATCGAATTTACAATTTCTGGTGATGATGTAGGAGTTTTAATTGGAAAAAGAGGTAATACACTAAACTCTTTACAGTATTTAACAAAACTTGTTGCGAATCGTAACACGAAGCAGTATATAGGTATTACACTAGATGCTGAAAATTATCGTAGTAAAAGAAAAAGTACGCTAGAATCACTTTCTTATCGATTAGCGAAACAAGTATCTAATACGAAAAAAAGAGTTATTTTAGAACCGATGCCATCTTTTGAACGAAAAATTATTCATCAGGCATTATCAAATCATCAAGGTATCAAAACAACTTCTGAAGGAAATGAACCACATCGGCATGTTGTAATATCTCCTAAATGACCGGTTGCTCAAATGAGTGCCGGTTTTTTTGAGCGAAAAATAGATGTGGATAACTAAAAAACACTAAACTTATCCACTGTGAATAAGTTTAGTGTTTTTTACATGGGGATATAATAAAATGAGTTATTCTTCTTTTGTAGATAGGTTCGTTATGGTATCCTAATAATTTAGTGAAAGAAATAATCATGTTGAAATAGAGATAAATAAGCAAGTGAGGTGAAAGGACATGGAATTTGATACAATTGCTGCGATTTCCACAGCGCTTGGAGAGGGTGCAATTGCCATTGTTCGAGTAAGTGGGGATGATGCGGTTGAGAAAGTTGACCGTATTTTTAAAGGGAAGGATTTAACAGAGGTTCCTTCTCACACTATTCATTATGGTCATATCGTTGATTTAGATACAAATCAAGTTATTGAAGAAGTTATGGTGTCTATTATGCGCGCACCAAGGACTTTTACACGTGAAAATATAGTGGAAATTAACTGTCATGGCGGACTTGTTTCAGTAAATAAAGTATTGCAACTTATTCTAGCGCAAGGAGTACGATTGGCAGAACCGGGCGAATTTACAAAACGTGCTTTTTTAAATGGACGTATCGATTTATCACAAGCAGAAGCTGTTATGGATTTGATTCGAGCAAAAACAGATCGTGCGATGAATGTAGCAATTAATCAAATGGAAGGGCGATTATCTAAATTAATTGGTCGCCTACGTCAAGAAATATTAGAAACATTAGCTCATGTTGAGGTAAATATAGATTATCCAGAATACGATGATGTAGAAGAGATGACACATAATATTTTAATTGAGAAAGCGACGCATGTTCGTTCGGAAATCGAAAAAATATTAGAAACATCAAAACAAGGGAAAATTTTACGTGAAGGTATTGCTACAGCAATTATCGGTAGACCTAATGTTGGGAAATCATCGTTATTAAATAGTCTTGTTCAGGAGAAAAAAGCAATTGTAACTGATATTGCAGGAACAACTCGTGATGTTATTGAAGAGTACGTTAATGTGCGTGGTGTACCTCTTAAACTTATAGATACAGCCGGTATTCGTGAGACAGAAGATGTTGTTGAACGAATTGGTGTGGAGCGATCAAAAGAAATGATGAGCCAAGCAGATTTAGTATTAGTTGTTGTCAACTATAGCGAGGCTTTAACAAATGAGGATGAAGATCTATTCCATGCGGTACAAGGAAAAGACTTTATTGTTATTGTGAATAAGACTGATTTACCGCAAGCGATTGATATGGAACGTGTTACAGAGTTAGCTGCGGGAAATCGTGTTATTACAACATCCTTAATTGAGGAACAAGGAATAGATGAACTCGAAAAGGCAATAGCTGATTTATTCTTTGAAGGAACAATCGATTCTGCAGATATGACATATGTTTCTAATGCGAGACATATTGGATTATTAACACAAGCGGGACAAACAATCGGTGATGCAATTGAGGCAATAGAAAATGGTGTACCAATTGATATGGTGCAAATTGATTTAACAAGAACGTGGGAAATACTTGGTGAAATTACTGGTGACACAGTCCATGAAAGCCTAATTGACCAGTTGTTCTCTCAATTTTGTTTAGGAAAATAATATAGTGATGTTTTAGAAAGATAGAGATTATTAGGAGGAATAAACAATGGGATACAATGCCGGTTCATACGATGTCATAGTAATCGGTGCAGGTCATGCAGGATGTGAAGCTGGTCTTGCGGCAGCACGAATGGGCTCAAAAACATTAATGTTAACAATTAACTTAGATATGGTAGCTTTCATGCCATGTAACCCTTCTGTTGGTGGACCAGCAAAAGGGATTGTTGTTCGTGAAATTGATGCATTAGGCGGAGAAATGGGACGTAATATTGATAAAACTCATATTCAAATGCGTATGCTAAATACAGGTAAGGGGCCAGCTGTACGTGCACTTCGAGCGCAAGCTGATAAATTCTCTTACCAACATGAATTGAAGAAAACAATTGAAGAAACACCAAACTTAACGTTATTCCAAGGAATGGTAGAGCGTTTAATCGTTGAAGATGGTATGTGTAAAGGGGTAGTTACACAAGCTGGTGCAGAATATACAGCAAAAACCGTTGTAATTACGACTGGAACATTTTTACGTGGCGAGATTATCATGGGCGACTTAAAATATTCAAGCGGTCCAAATAATCAGCAACCGTCTATTACATTATCTGAGCATTTAGAGGAACTTGGGTTTGATCTTGTTAGATTTAAAACAGGGACACCTCCGCGTGTAAACAGTAATACAATTGACTACAGTAAAACAGAAATTCAACCAGGTGATGATAAGCCACGTTCGTTCTCTTTTGAAACAACGAAATTTATTATGGATCAAATTCCATGTTGGTTGACATATACAAGTACAGAAACACACCGTTTAATAGATGAAAATTTACATCGTTCAGCTATGTATTCTGGTATGATTAAAGGAACAGGCCCTAGATACTGTCCTTCTATTGAAGACAAAGTAGTAAGATTTAATGATAAACCACGTCATCAAATTTTCTTAGAGCCAGAAGGGCGTAATACACAAGAAGTATATGTGCAAGGTTTATCCACAAGCCTACCAGAAGATGTACAACGTGACATGCTTAGAACAATTCCAGGCCTAGAAAATGTTGAAATGATGCGCACAGGTTATGCAATTGAATATGATGCAATTGTGCCAACACAACTATGGCCAACACTTGAAACGAAAAAGATTAAAAATTTATATACAGCAGGACAAATTAATGGAACTTCTGGTTACGAAGAGGCGGCAGGACAAGGGCTTATGGCTGGGATTAATGCAGCATGCCGTTCTTTAGGTAAAAAAGAAGTTGTTTTAGGTCGTGAGGATGCTTATATTGGTGTCTTAATTGATGATCTTGTTACGAAAGGTACAAATGAACCATATCGTTTATTAACATCTCGTGCAGAATACCGTCTATTATTACGCCATGATAATGCTGATCTTCGTTTAACTGAAGTTGGTCGTGAAATTGGATTAATTAAAGAAGAGCGCTATGAGCGATTTACAAATAAAAAACTACAAATTGAACAGGAAAAGGAACGTTTAAGCAGCATTATTATTAAACCACGTCCTGAGGTTCAAGAATTAATTCGCAATATTGGCGGAAGTGAATTGAAAGATGGAATACGTGCAAGTGACTTATTACGTCGTCCAGAGATGACATATGAGCATATTCATCTTTTAGTACCAAGTGAAGTAGAATTAAGTGATGAAGTTACAGAACAAGTTGAAATTCAGATTAAGTACGAAGGATACATTGAAAAATCTTTACAGCAAGTAGAGCGTATGAAGAAAATGGAGAGTAAAAAAATACCTGTAGATATTGATTATGATGCGATTTCTAGCCTTGCCTCAGAAGCTAGACAGAAATTGAAAGATGTTCGTCCACTTTCAATGGGGCAGGCTTCACGTATTTCTGGCGTAAATCCAGCGGATATTTCCATTTTACTTGTTTATATAGAACAAGGAAAAATTGCGCGCGTATCGAACCAATAAATAGTAAGGAGATATTGCTAGATGAACATAGAACAATTTCAATCTATGCTAGAAGAGAAGGGGATCACCCTCTCTTCTAGACAGTTAGAGCAGTTCAAAATCTACTTTGAAACATTAGTAGAGTGGAATGAGAAAATGAACTTAACGGCTATTACAGAAAAAGAAGAAGTATACTTAAAACACTTTTTTGATTCTATTACAGCTGCTTTTTATTATGATTTTTCAAAACCGTTCTCAATTTGTGATGTTGGTGCAGGGGCTGGATTCCCAAGTATTCCTTTAAAAATCTGTTTCCCGCACTTAAAAGTAACAATTGTAGATTCATTGCAAAAACGTATTAATTTCTTAAATCACTTAGCACAAAAGTTAGAATTAAGTGATGTTGCATTTTGTCATGATCGTGCTGAAACATTTGGGAAAAAAGAAGGTGTACGTGAATCATACGATATTGTAATGGCACGTGCAGTTGCACGTCTTTCTGTATTAAGTGAGCTATGTTTACCACTTGTAAAAGTTGGAGGAACATTCATTGCAATGAAAGGTGCAGCAGCAAATGAAGAAATCGAAAATGGTAAGTATGCTTTAGAGGTGCTAGGCGGAGAGTTAAAAGAGATGTCTACGTTCCAATTACCGTTTGAAGAGAGTGAACGTAATATTTTATTAATCGAGAAAAAGCGCAAGACACCAAAGAAATATCCACGCAAACCGGGAACGCCCAATAAATTACCTATTGAAAAATAAATCTTATTAGACGTAAGATTAAATTATATAAATGAAAACGTAAATGTTTCATAGGAAACATTTTATGGAGAATAGTCAATAGGCCTAAAAGGTGGTGGAATATGTATGAAAAATACGTTTTCTCGTTTATTTGGCTTTGGAGATAAAGAGAGCGAATTCGAATTACAAGACGAAAGCCATGAAGAAATAGATAAAAAGGTATATGAAGAAATACAAGAAATTCCGATAGTAAATATTACCCCTAACCGTTATCAACCAAGAACAGTTTTTGATGATGCGCGTATTGATGAGCTAGCATTAACGATTCGTACACATGGACTTATTCAACCGATTGTTGTAAGGCAATATGAGGATGATAAGTACGAGATTATCGCTGGAGAAAGACGCTTTCGTGCGGCAACAAAGTTAGGTTGGGAAAAGGTTCCTGCAATTATAAAGAACTTAAATGATACAGAGACAGCTTCTGTAGCTTTAATTGAAAACTTGCAACGCGAGGAACTAACGGCAATCGAGGAAGCTGTGGCATATCAAAAGCTGATTGAGTTACATAATTTAACACAAGAAGCATTGGCACAACGACTTGGAAAAGGACAATCTACAATCGCAAATAAGTTGCGATTGTTAAAGTTGCCTGAAGAAATAAAAAGTGCATTATTAGAAAAAAGCATTACAGAACGTCACGCCCGCGCTCTCATTCCTTTAAAAAATGAGGAATTACAACTGAAGGTTTTACAGGAAATTGTGGAGAAACAACTGAATGTAAAGCAAACAGAAGAACGAATTGCGAAGTTACTAGAGGAAGCAAAACCGAAGCGTAAGGCAAAGCAAAAAGCAGTAAGTCGAGATACGAGGATTGCTATGAATACAATTAGACAATCTTTACAAATGGTTACTGAAAGTGGTTTGAATGTTAATTCTGAGGAAGAAGAATTTGATGAGTACTATCAAATTACAATTAAAATTCCAAAGAAAAAATAATAATGACGTGTTAGAGACCTTATCCTATTGGAGAGGTCTCTTTTACTATATTTTCTTGTTAAATGAAGAAGGAGTTTAGAAATAAATTTTGAAGTTTAATAAAGGACGTAAAAGAAAAAGTTTTATTTCATGTTACAATAAACGTAATTGTTATTAGAATAAGATAGAAAGGTTGAAAGTAGGTGACATCATGGGAAAAATCATTGCTATTGCTAATCAAAAAGGCGGTGTTGGAAAAACCACAACATCTGTTAATTTAGGGGCTGGATTGGCGCAAGTAGGTAAAAAAGTCCTTCTTGTAGATATTGATGCTCAAGGAAATGCAACGACTGGTGTGGGAATTGAAAAATCTGAATTAGATCAATGTATTTACAACGTTCTTGTGGAAGATGCAGATGTTCAAGGGGTTATACAGAAAACCGCAACGGAAAACTTAGATGTTCTACCCGCTACAATTCAATTGGCTGGTGCTGAAATTGAATTGGTACCGACTATTTCCCGGGAAGTACGTTTACAAAGAGCATTACAGCCAGTTCGTGATGAATATGATTATATTATTATCGACTGTCCCCCATCTTTAGGGTTATTAACAATTAATGCATTAACAGCAGCAGATTCTGTTATTATTCCTGTACAGTGTGAATATTACGCACTAGAAGGGTTAAGTCAGCTATTAAATACAGTTCGACTTGTACAAAAACATTTAAATAAAAATTTAGCAATTCAAGGTGTATTGTTAACGATGTTGGATGCCCGTACAAATTTAGGGATCCAAGTTATAGATGAAGTGAAAAAGTATTTTAGGGATAAAGTATATCGCTCGATTATTCCGCGTAATGTACGCTTGAGTGAGGCTCCAAGTCATGGGAAACCTATTATGCAGTATGACGCTAAATCAAGAGGAGCAGAAGTATATATAGATTTAGCAGAGGAAGTGATTGCAGGTGGCTAAGGGATTAGGAAGAGGAATTAATGTGTTTTTTCCTGATTTAGATGTGAAAGAAGAGGAAACAATTCAGGAGATTCTTGTAACTGAATTAAGGCCAAATCCATATCAACCGCGTAAACACTTTAATAAAGAGGCTATTCAGGAATTAGCAATTTCGATTAAGGAACACGGTATTCTACAACCATTAATTGCTAGGAAGAGTATTAAAGGATATGAAATCGTTGCAGGTGAAAGACGATTTCGTGCTGCAAAAGAGGCTGGTTTAGAAAAGGTACCTGCGGTTGTAAGACAATTAACTGAACAGCAAATGATGGAATTTGCTTTGTTAGAAAACTTACAACGAGAAGATTTAAATCCTATGGAAGAGGCAATGGCATACCAGATGTTAATGAATGAGCTAAATGTAACGCAAGAACAATTAGCGAAACGTCTTGGCAAAAGCAGACCTTACATTGCAAATTATACTCGGTTATTAAGCCTCCCTTCGTTCGTCCAAGATATGATTGCAAATGGTCAACTTTCAATGGCTCATGGGAGAACTTTACTTACGATAAAAGATGAAGAACAATTGAAGTCCTTATTGAAACGCATTGAAAAAGAAGGATTAAATGTTCGTCAATTAGAGAAAATCGTCCAAGAGATTAATCAACACGTTTCACGTGAAACAAAAAAAGTGAAAAAAGAGCGAAATATATTTTTCGTAGAACGTGAAACGTTCTTAAGAGAAAAGTTTGGCACAGATGTGAAAATTAAAGAGACGAAAAAAGAAAAAGGTAAAATCGAAATTGAATTTTTTAATAAAGAAGATTTGAATCGTATTTTAGAACTATTATCACAAAAAAAATAAAGAGCAAACCATCTTATTATTTATAGATGGTTTGCTTTTTTTAGTGCGGATAATTTTTGATCCGTCTCTTTTATACTTTGTGCGATTACATCGGCCATTTTCATAACTAAACTTAATCTTGTATTTTGAAGAACGAAAAACTCCATAAACCCATTTAGATTGACGATACCGTGTATATGCAGATCACCAACTGCAGGTAATTTCTTATTCATAGCAGCTCCAGGCTTACTAGGGCCCTTTCCAGTAGTGATTGACCCGATATTTTGAGACTTTCCTAAACATGCATCAACAGCAATTATAAATGCAGCAGGATATTCTTTCTGTATATTTTGAATTTTTTCTTCTAAATTTAGCGCATGTACTGGCTCATCTAGTGTACCGAATACTTGGAGGTTTTTGATGTCTATTTGTTCAAGTTTTGTACCAACTAACGGGCCGAGTGCGTCACCTGTAGAACGATCTGTTCCGATACAAACGAGAATGAGTGGTATATTAGTTTTAATAGGAATGTGGGTAAGTAAGAAATTACTGATTATCTCAGAGGCTTCTAGATCCTGGTGCATAACGTTTTGAGTTTCTTTCTCAAAAAATGGTAAGCGAAAACTTCCAATATTCATGAAGCACCCATCCTTTTAATAAATTTTCAATATATGTTATATGGTGAGAAAAATGGAAATCTATAAGTGCGTAATTTTTGCAAAATGTGAATGAAAACGGAAATAATAGTACTAGTATATATATATTCGTTCCATTTTATACCTGAATGGCGGGGGTAAAATAGGATTAAAATCATAAAATTTTTTCAGCAATTAGAGGACTTCTGATACAATAATAAGGATAACTAAAAAGAAATTTTAGCTAGAGAGGTAGAGGTACATGGATTTATTAACGAAGTGGTTTAATTCTACGAAACAGTATTTATTAGATGCTGATCGTTGGGCTCATATTGGAGTTGCGACATTAAAAATATGTATTATTTTAATAATCGGTGCAGTTGTTGTGCGAATTGCAAGAGCGGTTGTACGAAATGCGTTTCGTATGGGGAGTCGTTCTCCAATTCAAATTTCAGAACGTCGTACAGTTACAGTAGCGAAATTACTTGAAAATATTGTAGCGTACGTTGTTATGTTTATTATGCTGATTGCGATTTTAGGTGTGTTTGATATTAATGCATCAGGTTTATTAGCGGGTGCCGGGGTAATTGGTTTAGCAGTCGGATTTGGTGCTCAAAGTTTAGTGAAGGACGTTATTACAGGTTTATTTATTTTGCTAGAAGATCAGTTTTCAGTTGGCGATTATGTTAAAATCGGTCAATTTGAAGGAGTCGTTTTAGAAATTGGACTTCGTACAACGAAAGTAAAGAGTTGGACAGGTGAAATTCATACTTTACCAAACGGAAGTATTATTCAAGTTACTAACTACTCAGTTAGTAATAGTGTAGCATTTGTTGATGTATCTATTTCATATGAGGCTGATATTGCGAAAGCAGAGCAGGTTATTGAAGATTTATTAGTAGAGTTACCTTCAAAGTACGAAAAAATGGTAACAACACCTCAATTATTAGGTGTGCAAACGTTAGCTGCATCAGAAGTTATATTACGCGTTATTGCTGAAGTAGAGCCGATGCAACATGCAGTTATTGCAAGGGCACTTCGTAAAGAGATTAAAAATCGTCTTGATTTACATGGAATTGAAATTCCATATCCACGTATGGTTTTATATAATCGTGAAGAATTGGTTAGTGGAAAAGCAATTTAGTATGGAGAGGAGGAGTTTGAAGAGTGGAGCAAAAGGAATATAACTTGTACGATGTTGTGGAAATGAAGAAAGCACATCCATGTGGCGAGAATCGTTGGAAAATTATTCGTATGGGAATGGATATCCGCATTAAGTGCGAGGGATGTGACCATTCAGTAATGATTACTCGAAGAGAGTTTGATCGTAAGGTGAAAAAAATACTTGTGAAGCACGAAGAATAGAGAGAGAGTAACAGTTACAGTAGG
>NZ_JAKUFQ010000147.1:0-9968 GCF_022663475.1 Bacillus cereus group sp. BfR-BA-01382 | reverse complement strand
TCACACCCGTTCCCATACCGAACACGGAAGTTAAGCTCTCTAGCGCCGATGGTAGTTGGGACCTTGTCCCTGTGAGAGTAGGACGTCGCCAAGCAACTAAAACACGAGTCAAATGACTCGTGTTTTTTCGTGTTTTATTTTATAATCCATAGTAATAAAAAATGTGTTTAAAGTATTCATATTTTGTTTAAATACAGGGGAATGTGGCTAGGATAGTGAATAAGCAAAAGAGTTGCAAATTTTATTAATACGTATATAATTAAAGTCAAAGATAGTCAAAGTCAATAAAGGTGGCGGATAAATGAGAAATATATCTGATATCATTGAGCAATATCTAAAGCAAGTTATTGACTTAAGTAATAATAATGTGATTGAAATCAAGAGAAATGAGATTGCGGATCGATTCGAGTGCGTACCATCTCAAATCAATTATGTAATCAATACCCGTTTTACGTTAGAAAGAGGATTTGTAGTAGAAAGTAAACGTGGTGGAGGAGGTTACATTCGCATTATAAAAGTCAAACTGCATGACGATATAGATATTATTGATCAAATGCTTCATATGATTGATCATAGCGTTGCGCAAGGGAATGCAGAAAGTATGATTATACGTTTAATAGAAGAGGGAATTATAACAAATCGTGAAGCGAAACTGATGTTAAGCGTAATAGATCGTTCTGTATTATCAATGGATGTTCCTTCTCGAGATGAACTTAGGGCTCGAATATTATGCGCAATGTTAAGAACACTGAAATATAAATAAATATAACTTTTGTAAAAGATTGATAACTAAGATAAAGCAGTTAAATATTGTAGAAGTTTTGAAAAAGAACATGCACTTTTATTTAAACGGATTCAGGAAAGCGAACAATCTAGTAATGTATGAAAAGTACCATGAGATAGAGCGTTCCTGTTGTAAAGGTGGGGATAGTGATGACTTGTCAAAACTGTAATATAAGACCAGCAACTTTACATTATACAAAAGTAATTAACGAGAAGAAGGCGGAAGTTCATCTTTGTGAGCAATGTGCAGAGCAAAGTGGCTATACGTCTTTCTTTCCATCATCGCAGTCTAACTTTTCATTTCATGATTTATTTGCTGGTTTATTACACGGTGAATCAACAATGTTTGAAGAAGGAAAAAATGGATTTTCAAATGCAGATATAGTAAGATGTCCAGATTGTAAGATGACATATGAACAATTTACAAAAGTCGGACGTTTTGGCTGTTATTCTTGTTACGATACATTTAAGGAGCATTTAAAGCCATTATTAAAACGCCTTCACGGTGGGCATACAGAACATTGTGGGAAAATTCCGGAACGTATAGAAGGAAATATCCACTTAAAGAAAGAATTAGATGAACTAAAACTTATTCTGAAACAATACGTACAGAAAGAGGAATTTGAGAAAGCTGCAGAAGTAAGAGATAAGATCCGAGGTCTTGAAATACAGCTTAGTGAGCATAGAGAGGGGGAATAGTTCTATGTCACTGGACAAAATTATGAACGAAGCAATTAGTCCATGGATGAAGGGGGATGGCCCTGATTCTGATATTGTTTTAAGTAGTCGAATTCGTTTGGCTCGTAACTTTAAACAATATCAATTTTCCACTATGCAAAACGAAGAAGAAGCTAAACAGATTCATGAATTATTCAAAAAGAAATTCATAAATAAAGCAGTAGGGTCTTTTGGGGAGTTTGGACTATTAAAGATGAATGAATTAACCCCTCTTCAAAGGAGAGTTTTAGTCGAAAAGCATTTAATTAGTCCAAATCTTGCAGGGACAGAATATGGAGCATGTCTACTATCAGAAAGTGAACATATTAGTGTTATGCTTAATGAAGAAGACCATATTCGGATTCAGTGCCTATTTTCAGGATTACAGTTATCAGAGGCACTTCAAAGTGCCAATCAAATAGATAATTGGATTGAGAAAGAAGTTGAATACGCTTTTGATGAATCACTTGGATATATTACGAGTTGTCCTACTAATGTTGGCACAGGGTTAAGAGCTTCTGTGATGATACATTTACCGGGACTGGTTTTAACAAAAAGAATTAGCCGTATTATACAAGTAATTCAAAAATTAGGGTTAGTAGTAAGAGGAATATACGGTGAAGGTAGCGAAGCGTTAGGTAATATATTTCAAGTTTCAAATCAAATGACGCTAGGAAAGTCTGAAGAAGATATTATTGCAGATTTAAAGAGTGTCATTCAACAAATTATACAGCAAGAAAAAATGGCTAGAGAATTAATTGTACAAAATTCAAGTATTGAACTTGAAGATAAGGTTTATCGTTCTTACGGCATACTAGCAAACAGTCGTTTAATTCAATCTGCAGAAGCAGCCAATTGCTTATCAGATGTACGACTTGGTATTGATCTAGGATATATAAAAGGTATATCGAGAAATATTTTGACTGAGCTAATGGTTCTTACGCAACCAGGTATTTTACAACAATACGCAGGTGGACCTTTAGGGCCAGAAGAAAGAGATTATCGAAGAGCAACCTTAATCCGTGAGCGATTACGTATTGAAAAAAACTAAGCGCAAGTAGGAGGCGATTTCTATGATGTTTGGAAGATTTACAGAAAGAGCACAGAAAGTGTTAGCTTTATCTCAAGAGGAAGCAATTCGTATTGGGCATAATAATATTGGAACAGAACATATTTTACTTGGGCTTGTACGCGAAGGTGAAGGAATTGCAGCAAAAGCATTAATTGCTCTTGGATTAAGTCCAGAGAAAGTTCAAAAAGAAGTAGAAGCGTTAATTGGGCGAGGAACAGAAGCTTCTCAAACTGTACATTATACACCTCGTGCTAAAAAGGTTATTGAATTATCTATGGATGAAGCGCGTAAGCTAGGCCATTCTTACGTTGGAACAGAACACATTTTACTCGGTTTAATCCGTGAAGGTGAAGGTGTAGCCGCACGTGTTTTAAATAATTTAGGTGTAAGTCTAAATAAAGCAAGACAACAAGTGTTACAACTTCTTGGAAGTAATGAAGCTAGTTCAGGTCATCAAGGTGGTTCAGCAACAAATGCAAATACACCGACACTGGACAGTTTAGCAAGGGACTTAACAGTTGTTGCACGTGAAAATCGCTTAGACCCTGTTATTGGACGCGGTAAAGAAATTCAACGTGTAATTGAGGTATTAAGCCGTAGAACGAAAAATAACCCAGTATTAATTGGTGAGCCTGGTGTAGGTAAAACGGCAATTGCAGAAGGATTAGCACAGCAAATTGTAAATAATGAAGTTCCTGAAACTTTAAGAGATAAGCGTGTTATGACACTAGATATGGGTACAGTGGTAGCTGGAACAAAATATCGCGGTGAATTTGAAGATCGTTTAAAGAAAGTGATGGATGAAATTCGCCAAGCAGGCAATATTATTCTATTTATTGATGAGCTTCATACATTAATTGGTGCAGGTGGAGCAGAAGGTGCAATCGATGCATCGAATATTTTAAAACCATCTTTAGCACGAGGAGAGCTACAATGTATTGGGGCAACAACTTTAGATGAGTATCGTAAATATATTGAAAAAGACGCGGCTTTAGAAAGACGTTTTCAACCAATTCATGTTGATGAGCCAAGTTTAGAAGAATCGATTCAAATCTTGAAAGGTTTACGTGATCGTTATGAGGCGCATCACCGTGTATCTATTACAGATGACGCTATTGATGCAGCTGTAAAACTTTCAGATCGTTATATTACAGATCGCTTTTTACCGGATAAAGCAATTGATTTAATTGATGAAGCTGCTTCAAAAGTTCGCTTACGTTCTTATACAACACCACCAAACTTAAAAGAGCTTGAAGTGAAGCTTGAGGAGATTCGAAAAGAAAAAGATGCAGCTGTACAAAGTCAAGAATTTGAAAAGGCTGCATCCTTACGTGATATGGAGCAACGCTTACGTGAGAAGTTAGAAGATACAAAACGTCAATGGAAAGAGCAACAAGGAAAAGAAAATTCAGAGGTTACGGTAGAAGATATTGCAAATGTCGTTTCTACATGGACGCGTATCCCAGTTTCTAAACTTGCACAAACAGAGACTGATAAATTATTAAATTTAGAATCCATTCTTCATGATCGTTTGATTGGTCAAGATGAAGCAGTAGTAGCAGTAGCAAAAGCTGTTCGTCGTGCAAGAGCAGGATTAAAAGATCCGAAGCGCCCGATTGGTTCATTTATTTTCTTAGGACCAACAGGTGTAGGTAAAACAGAACTTGCAAGAGCACTAGCAGAATCTATGTTCGGTGATGAAGATGCAATGATTCGCATCGATATGTCAGAGTATATGGAGAAGCATTCTACTTCCCGTTTAGTTGGTTCTCCTCCAGGATATGTTGGATATGAAGAAGGTGGACAATTAACAGAGAAAGTTCGTCGCAAGCCATATTCAGTTGTATTATTAGATGAGGTAGAGAAAGCTCATCCGGATGTATTTAATATTCTACTACAAGTATTAGAAGATGGTCGTTTAACAGATTCTAAAGGACGTACAGTTGATTTCCGTAATACAATTGTTATTATGACGTCTAACGTTGGTGCCGAGGCGTTAAAACGTAACAAACATCTTGGATTTAATGTCCAAGATGAAAGCCGTGATTATTCGGATATGAAAGGTAAAGTAATGGATGAGTTGAAAAAGGCATTTCGTCCAGAATTCTTAAACCGTATTGATGAAATTATCGTATTCCATATGCTTGAGAAAAAACATATTCAAGAGATTGTAACTCTTATGGTAAATCAGTTAGTAAATCGCTTAAAAGAACAAGAAATCGAATTGCACTTAACGGAAGGGGCAATTTCAGCTATTGCAGATAAAGGATTTGATCGTGAGTATGGCGCTCGTCCACTTCGTAGAGCAATTCAGAAACATGTAGAAGATAGACTATCAGAAGAACTTTTAAAAGGTGCTATTGAGAAAGGACAAAAAGTTATCTTTGATGTAGAAGGAGAATCATTTGTCATTCATAGTGCGGAAAAGGTAAAATAAGTATAGACAAACAAAGAGGGCTACGCGATAGCCCTCTTTCTTGTACGAGAAGGATAAACGTTTATAGACGAAAGTGAAGTGAACTATAAAAAGGTATGGCTAAAAAGAAAACGAAATTTATATGTCAAGAATGTGGTTATCAGTCACCAAAATATATGGGTAAATGTCCTGGATGTGGTCAATGGAATACACTTGTTGAAGAAATGGAGCCAGTTGTATCATCTAGGCGCCTTAATTACGCGAATGCAATTCAAACGGAAGTAACAAAACCAAGACGTCTTACCGAAGTAGAAACAAAGTCTGAGGCACGTATTGAAACGGAATTTCAAGAGTTTAATCGTGTGCTTGGTGGTGGAATTGTAGATGGGTCCTTAGTGCTTATTGGTGGAGACCCTGGGATTGGAAAATCAACATTACTATTACAGATTTCATCACAATTAGCAGATTCTTCATATGATGTATTATACATATCGGGTGAGGAGTCGGCAAAGCAGATTAAACTTCGTGCAGATCGTTTGCATGTAAAGGGTAGCGATCTATTTGTTGTAGCAGAGACAGACCTGCAGCGTATTGCAGCACATATTGAAGAGATGAATCCAGCTTTTGTTGTTATTGATTCTATTCAAACGATACATTTACCTGAAGTGACGTCAGCACCAGGAAGTGTGGCACAAGTACGTGAATGTACAGCGGAATTAATGAAACTTGCAAAAACAAAAGGAATCCCTATTTTCATTGTCGGGCATGTGACAAAAGAAGGAGCAATTGCAGGACCTCGTATGTTAGAACATATGGTCGATGCAGTTCTTTACTTTGAAGGAGATCGACACCATACGTATCGTATTTTACGGGCTGTGAAGAACCGTTTTGGTTCCACGAATGAAATGGGTATCTTTGAAATGAAAGAGCTTGGTCTTGCGGAAGTTTTAAATCCTTCTGAAATCTTCCTTGAGGAAAGGCCGGTTGGTGTTGCAGGATCAACAGTAGTTGCTTCAATGGAAGGAACAAGACCGGTTTTAGTAGAAATACAAGCATTAATCTCCCCTACTAGTTTTGGAAATCCTCGAAGAATGGCGACGGGAATTGATCATAACCGTGTTTCGCTTATTATGGCAGTATTAGAAAAAAGAACAGGTTTACTATTGCAAAATCAAGATGCATATTTAAAAGTAGCTGGTGGTTTGAAATTAGACGAACCGGCAATTGATTTAGCAGTGGCTTTAAGTATAGCCTCAAGTTTTAGGGATAAATCTACGGCACCAACTGATGCAGTAATAGGAGAAGTAGGATTAACTGGAGAAATAAGAAGAGTATCAAGAATCGAACAACGTGTACAAGAAGCGGCTAAATTAGGATTTCAACGTGTTATTATTCCTAGAAAAAACTTAGGAGGATGGACAATTCCGGATGGGATTGAGGTTGTAGGTGTTTCTAATTTAGGAGAAGCGCTTCGTTTGACATTAGGAGGCTAGGCTATGGAAGAAAATAAGCAACGTGTCAAAAGTATGATTAATATTTTACAGCTCGTGGCCCCAGGAACACCACTGCGTGAAGGGATAGATAATGTACTTCGCGCACAAACAGGGGGGCTAATTGTTCTTGGATATAATGAGCAGATTAAAAGTATTGTGGATGGTGGTTTTCACATTAATTGTGCATTCTCTCCTGCTAGTTTATATGAATTAGCAAAAATGGACGGGGCACTTATTTTAAATGAAACGGGAAGTAAAATTTTAATAGCGAATGCACAGTTAGTTCCAGAGGCATCTATTGATTCTATTGAAACCGGTATGCGTCACCGAACAGCAGAACGTGTAGCGAAGCAGACGGGCAGCCTTGTTGTGGCCATTTCACAAAGACGTAACGTAATTACGCTATATCAAGGGAACTTACGTTATACACTAAAAGATATAGGGGTTATTTTAACAAAAGCAAATCAAGCTATTCAAACGTTAGAAAAATATAAGGCTGTATGGAATGATGGTATTACGAATTTGGGCATTCTAGAATTTGAAGAGGTCGTTACAATGTCTGAGGTAGTTCACGTTTTACATAGTGTTGAAATGGTACTGCGTATTAAAAATGAAATATTGAGCTATATTCATGAGCTCGGAACAGAAGGTAGGTTAATTCGTTTACAGCTTACAGAATTACTAGCTGATTTAGAAGCAGAGGCAGCATTGTTAATTAAAGATTACCATCAGGAGAAAACACAAGACCATCATCAAATTTTGAAAAAGTTACAGGACCTTGCAAATACACAACTTTTAGAGGATAGTGATTTAGTTAAATTACTTGGCTATCCAGGGCAAACTAGTTTAGAAGAAAGTGTGACGCCAAGGGGATATCGAATTACAAGCAAAATCTCTCGTGTTCCGCCACTTATCATTGAAAATTTAATTAATCGATTCAAAACGTTGCAAGGAGTTTGTCGCGCGACGATTCATGAATTGGATGATGTGGAAGGAATTGGGGAAGTAAGGGCGAAGAAAATACGAGAAGGCCTAAAAAGAATTCAAGAGCATCTCTATATGAGTAGACACAATTAAGAATATTACATTGATTCCATAATATAACGACACTAGAACATTTTTGTTATATGATATGATATATTGGTAAATAAAACTATTTATAAAAAAAAACACGTCCGCTTTTGCATTCGGCGTTTTGATTAGCGAAACAATGGTTAATAATGAGTAGGAGGTGGTTGGATGTTAAAACGGATCGTACAGCTCTTCTTTCTAGTAATCGGGGGAGCGTTAGGGATTTACTTAATCCCAAAAGTTATTAATGTATTAGACATCGGTGCTGTTCCTTTATTGGAAGGATCGTATGTTCGTGCGATTATTGGTGCAATTATTTTATTTTTAACAACATTTTGGCTTGTAGATTATATTGTTCAACTTATTAAGCATATTGAAGAGGCTCTTGTAAAGGCGCCTGTAGCAGATGTTTTATTTGGTACATTAGGATTGATCTCTGGTCTTATTGTTGCATATTTAATTTTAATACCGATTCGTGAATTTACAATTCCGGTTATTAGTACGGTGTTGCAAGTGTTCTTCACTCTTTTACTTGGATATTTAGGATTCCAAGTAGGATTTAAAAAGAGGAATGAATTGCTAGGATTATTTACATTACCCCAACGCGGAGGTAAGAAGAAAAATAATAGCGAGAACGAAGAGGTAGAAGCAGAAAAATCTACGACTCATTGGAAAATTCTCGATACGAGTGTAATTATCGATGGACGTATTGCTGATATTTGCCAAACGAAGTTTTTGGAAGGAACAATTGTGATTCCACAATTCGTATTAGAAGAGCTTCAGCATATTGCCGATTCTTCCGATGCTTTAAAGCGTAATCGTGGTCGCAGAGGACTAGACATTTTAAATCGTATTCAAAAAGAGATGCCGATTCCGGTAGAAATTTATGAAGGCGATTTCGAGGATATCCAAGAGGTGGATAGCAAACTTGTAAAGTTAGCAAAAATCACCGGTGGAACTGTAGTAACGAATGATTTCAACTTAAATAAAGTTTCTGAATTACAAGGAGTAACGGTGTTAAACATTAATGATTTAGCTAATGCAATTAAACCAGTTGTACTCCCTGGCGAAGAATTAAATGTTTATGTTGTGAAAGATGGTAAAGAGCAAAACCAAGGTGTTGCGTACTTAGATGATGGTACGATGATTGTAGTAGAAGATGGTAGAGAGTATGTAGGTTCGCAACTTAATGTACTGGTTACTAGCGTATTACAAACATCGGCTGGTCGTATGATTTTCGCAAAACGTAAATTATTAGAAAAAGCATTATAGGTAGAGGATTATTAATATGTATACATTAATTATTCCGGCAGCCGGCCAAGGAAAGCGGATGGGTGCTGGCAAAAATAAGTTGTTCTTACTTATAAACGAAGTACCGATTATCGTTCATACATTACGTGCTTTTGAAAAAGATAAAGAGTGCAAAAGTATTGTTATGGCAATTAACGAAGAGGAACGCCCGTATTTTGAGGAATTAATGCAGAAGTATCCGATTGAAAAACAGGTACAATTTATTCAGGGTGGAGCCGAAAGACAAGATAGTGTATATAACGCGATTCAGCATGCGAGTGATGTTGAATACGTTCTTGTACATGACGGAGCGCGCCCATTCGTAACGAATAAAGTGATTCAAGACGTATTAACAGCAGCAGAAAAATATGGAGCTTCCATTTGTGCAGTGCCAGTAAAGGATACAGTTAAGAAAGTAGAGCAAGGTGTTGTTGTCGAAACGGTAGAACGATCTCAGCTTAAGGCTGTACAAACACCGCAAGGGTTCTCTGTTTCTCTTTTGTTAGAAGCTCATAGAAGTGCAAAACAGAGTTGTTTTCTTGGTACAGATGATGCAAGTCTCGTGGAACGTATTGGTAAGCAAGTAGGTGTAGTAGAGGGGAGTTACTATAATATTAAAGTGACGACTCCAGAGGATTTACTAATTGCTGAAAGTTTCCTTCATGTTCAGAAAAAATAGCCGTGATGGTGTATAACAAAGGAAAGCTCGGCAATGGCCGGGCTTTTCTTTGTAGGGATATCAATATAATATAGAGTCATAAAGCTCAGTGGTTTAGCTCAAGGAGGATGTAAAGAATGTTTCGAATTGGACAAGGTTTTGATGTGCATGAATTTGCGGAAGGTAGACCGTTAATTATTGGCGGAATTACAATTCCACACGAGAAAGGATTAATCGGTCATTCAGATGCAGATGTATTGTTACATACGATTGCTGATGCATGTTTAGGTGCCATTGCAGCAGGAGATATTGGAAAGCATTTTCCTGATACAGACCCAGCTTTTAAAGATGCAGATTCAGCTGTATTGTTACAAAAAGTTTGGGAATTTGTGCGTGAACAAGGTTACGAGTTAGGGAACTTAGATTGTACAATTATTGCTCAAAAGCCAAAAATGGCACCGCATATTG
>NZ_JAKUFQ010000146.1:0-9986 GCF_022663475.1 Bacillus cereus group sp. BfR-BA-01382 | reverse complement strand
GCCAGGATCAAACTCTCCAATAAAGTTAGTTTGTCTAGCATCTAAAAATAAAAATTGACGTTTCACGTTGTTTGTTTCGTTCAGTTTTCAAAGAACTAAAAGCGGGTGAAGAGAATCGAACTCTCGACCAGAGCTTGGAAGGCTCTTGTTTTACCACTAAACTACACCCGCGTGGTCGGGAAGACAGGATTTGAACCTGCGACCCCCTGGTCCCAAACCAGGTGCTCTACCAAGCTGAGCCACTTCCCGTAATTGGCGCGCCCGAGAGGAGTCGAACCCCTAACCTCTTGATCCGTAGTCAAACGCTCTATCCAATTGAGCTACGGGCGCTTATTCATGATGTTTTTTCGTCGTTGTATTTTGGCGACTCAATTATCTTATCATACTACATTTTCAAATGCAAGTACTTTTTTAAGATTTTTTTGATGCGGCCGAGAGGACTTGAACCTCCACGGGGTTTCCCCCACTAGGCCCTCAACCTAGCGCGTCTGCCGTTCCGCCACGACCGCGCGGAAAAAACAAAAAAGTGAGCCATGAAGGATTCGAACCTTCGACCCTCTGATTAAAAGTCAGATGCTCTACCAACTGAGCTAATGGCTCGTAAATGGCTGGGCTAGCTGGATTCGAACCAGCGCATGACGGAGTCAAAGTCCGTTGCCTTACCGCTTGGCTATAGCCCACTGAAAAAATATCTTATTTTCAAAGACAAATGTTATCGTACCATAATGTCCAATAAAAAACAACTGCCAATTAGCAGAAGTTAAAATGGCGGTCCCGACCGGGGTCGAACCGGCGATCTCCTGCGTGACAGGCAGGCATGTTAACCACTACACCACGGGACCATTTGGTTGCGGGGACAGGATTTGAACCTGCGACCTTCGGGTTATGAGCCCGACGAGCTACCGTACTGCTCCACCCCGCGATGATACTATTCATATAAAATTTATATGGTGGAGGATGACGGGATCGAACCGCCGACCCCCTGCTTGTAAGGCAGGTGCTCTCCCAGCTGAGCTAATCCTCCGAAGTGGTGACCCGTACGGGATTCGAACCCGTGTTACCGCCGTGAAAGGGCGGTGTCTTAACCACTTGACCAACGGGCCAATATGTATGGCAGAGAAGAAGGGATTCGAACCCTCGCACCGCGTTAGCGATCTACTCCCTTAGCAGGGGAGCCCCTTGAGCCACTTGGGTACTTCTCTGTATGGCTCCGCAGGTAGGACTCGAACCTACGACCGATCGGTTAACAGCCGATAGCTCTACCACTGAGCTACTGCGGAATAATGAAGACAATTTGTATCTTATAAAATTTCTTTCTGTAAGTCAAGAAGTTTTTAACAACATCTTGTTCAAACGTGACATGTTTATAATATACTGGATTGCGTTTTTACTGTCAAGATGTTTTCGATATCGGTTTGAGTTTCCCTTTACACTTTCCGCAGACATATCTTTTTGTATTTATTTGACGCCTTCTTACATATTGAAGTAAACACTCCATACATTCATACTTATAAATCTTTTTTTCCTTCTCTTCATTAATCATTCGTTTACAAAAACGAGGTGCATCAACTTTCTTTAACAACTCACGAAAATCTCTGTCCCTGTGCTTATACCCTCTTCCTGTAATATGCAAGTGATAATGACACAGTTCATGTTTGATGATTCCGATTAATTCCTCCTTACCATACATTTCGTAATATCGATAATTCAGTTCAACATTGTGACTCTTCAACAGATAACGCCCGCCAGTTGTACGCAACCTACTATTGAACTTTACTTTATGTAAAAATGGCATTCCGAAGTATTGTAGCGATACTTCTTCCACTAGCCGTTGAATTTCTTTCTCGTCCATTCTCATTCCTCCTAAACAAAAAAATATTTTTACACTTTTCACGCTTCTTATACATATATTAAATAGTACATATACCCATCCTCATTCAAGACGCGTGGTTTCTAAAAACACAACATGAATAGAAATCCACTCACCAACCTCTCATTAATAGTACTTTAGATTTTTGAGAGTAGGATTAAACAAGGAGGGATTCCTATGCCTACGTGGCTAAAAAAACAGATGCAACGTGCATATTTCGAAAAAAACCGGTATCAAATTAAATTGCTAAATGAATGCTGGTTTTATTATAGCAAAATACATCAAAACTCATGATCCATTACACTTTTTATTCTATAAAAAAAGAGCAGTTTTATCTGCTCTCTTCTCTTACTATTCAATCGGCAACATAGATAGTGCAACGCGTCCTTTTTTTGTATCAATATCATCTACCCATACTTTTACAATTTGTCCTACTGATACAACATCTAACGGATGCTTTACAAACTGTTTGCTAAGCTTAGAAATATGCACTAAACCATCTTGCTTTACGCCAACATCAACAAAAGCACCAAAATCAACAACGTTACGCACTGTTCCTTCTAGTTCCATACCACGTTTTAAATCTTCTAATTTCAAAATCCCTTTTTTCAGAAGTGGTTTAGGCAACTCATCCCTCATATCTCGTTCTGGACTAATGAGTGCATCTATAATATCAACTAACGTCGGCTCCCCAACTCCCGTTTCTTGAGACAACTTAGAAATCTCTACTTCTTCCAATCTCTTTTGTAATTGCGGTTGTCCTACGTCATCTATCGATAACCCTAAACTCTTCAATAACAATTCAACATTTTTATATTGTTCAGGATGAATACCTGTCCGATCTAATGGATTCGCTCCTTCTAATATACGCAAGAAACCTATACATTGTTCGTACGTCTTTGCACCTAAACGTGGGATTTTCTTTAATTCCGTGCGCTTTGTGAATTTCCCATCCTCTTCTCTCTTTGCCACAATATTTTTCGCAACAGTTTTCGATAAACCTGAAACATATTGTAACAATGCAACCGAAGCCGTATTTACATTAACCCCAACTTGGTTCACAGCTGTCTCTACTACAAATGTTAATGACTCATTCAATCTCTTTTGAGATACATCATGTTGGTATTGTCCAACTCCAACTGATTTAGGATCAATTTTCACAAGTTCAGCCAGTGGATCTTGCAGACGTCTTCCAATAGAAACAGCACTTCTCTCTTCAACTTGTAAATTTGGGAATTCTTCACGAGCTAAATCAGAAGCTGAATATACACTAGCACCCGCTTCATTTACAATAATATAAAAGACTTCCTGTTTCACACTTTGCAATACATCTACTATAAATTCCTCTGTTTCTCTAGATGCTGTCCCATTACCAATTGCAATCATTTCAACTTGATATTTATCTATAATAGAAAGAACTTTCGTTTTTGCGTCATCATATTTACGAACAGGCGGATGCGGATAAATAACATCAATATGTAGTACTTTCCCCGTATCATCTACTACAGATAATTTACAACCAGTTCTATATGCCGGGTCTACCGCTAGCACGACTTTCCCTTTCATCGGAGGTTGTAATAATAAGTTACGTAAGTTCTCAGAGAAAATATGTATCGCTCGTTCTTCAGCTGTTTCTGTTAATTCTTTACGAATTTCTCTTTCAATTGAAGATTGAATTAATCGTTTATAACCATCTTCAATCGCTAATTGTACATAATGCGCACTTTTAGAATCGTTATCACGAATTACTTTCTTATTTAAGAAATTTAATATCTCATCTACTGGTGGGACAACAGAAACTCTCAATATATCTTCTTTCTCACCGCGATTCATTGCTAATACACGATGTGGTACTACTTTTTGCAATGGTTCTTCATAACTGTAATACATTTCATATATATTCTTTTCATCTTTTTCTTCACCTTTTACAGACGAAGACATAATACCTTTTCTAAAAGTAATATTTCGAATCCAACTACGATACGTAGCTTCATCTGAAATCATTTCTGCAATAATGTCTTGTGCACCTTGTAAAGCTTCTTCTGCAGATTGCACTTCTTTCTCTGCATTAATAAATTCCACTGCCTTTTTAGCCGAATCTTCTTTCTTATATAACAATAACCATTCAGCTAACGGTTCTAACCCTTTTTCTTTTGCAATCGTTGCTTTCGTTCTTCTTTTCTCTTTATATGGACGATATAAATCTTCTACTTCCTGCAACTTTGTAGCTTTAACAATTTGCAGCCTTAGCTCTCCTGTCAGTTTTCCCTTCTCACCAATAAGACGAATAACTTCTTCCTTCCTATCTTCAAGTTGCATCATATATTGCCATCTCTCTAAAATCGCACGAATTTGCACCTCATCTAAAGAGCCTGTCCATTCTTTTCGGTAACGAGCAATAAATGGAACTGTGTTACCTTCTTCTGTTAATTGAATAACATGACGAACTTGCTTTTCGCTAAAGCCTAATTCTTTCACTAACATTTTCATTAACGCTTGTCGATTATCTACCATTTCCATATACAACCGTAACCTCCTCTATAATAAAAAAAGTTGCCCTTCAAAGAGAGCAACTTAAACTGCCGATTTAAAAATCTATTAGTCCTAAACTAATTTGTAACGCTTCATCTACACGACTCATCATCACTTCATCTAAATGAGTGATTTTGTCCGTTAAGCGTTGCTTATCGATTGTTCGAATCTGCTCAAGTAAAATAACAGAATCTCTCTCAAAACCATACTTTTTCGCATCAATTTCCACATGAGTGGGTAATTTCGCTTTTTGAATCTGTGCAGTAATAGCCGCTACAATCACCGTTGGACTAAAACGATTTCCGATGTCATTTTGAATGACAAGAACCGGACGAACGCCTCCTTGCTCAGAACCAACAACTGGGGAAAGGTCTGCAAAATACACGTCGCCGCGTTTTACAATCAAAATATTACCCCCCGCTAACTAAGCGTTCTACTGTATGAGCTGCTTCATACTCCGCTAAGAAAGCTTCAGATGCAATACCAAGATTAATTTTTCCCATTTCAATATACCCACGTCGCATTGATTCATGTTGGTAGCGTTTCTTCGTCTTATGTTGACGCAATAACAATTGTGTTGCCTGGCAAATTAGTTCATGGCGATTCTTATTCTCTTGTTTTCCAATTCCGTCCAATTCCGTTACCATTTGCTTTGGCAACCGAACCACGATTTCAGTAGTTACACTTGATTCGGACACAAAAATACACCTCCACCGTCAACTACACACCCAAATATATATATATATGACACCTATTGTAATAATACCATTGTATGGAGCCTGTTGCAAAGACTTCCTTATTCCTTGCTTATGTTTTCCAATTCACAAACAAAACATTCATCTTCTTAAATTTTTTATCTCATAACTAACTAAAAACAATAGAACTCCTCTTCAAAACTTACGTGTAACTTATATAAAAAATGATTATAAGTAAAAAGCTTCTCATCAAAAAGAGCTTATTATCCAGCAATGAACAGTCACTCCAATGACAAGAAGCAATCATGCTACCTTCTATATATTGTTCAAGTAATTAATTATCTCTACAACCTTACCATTCCGTATAAATATTCTTGGCACACGGAAACTGATCGTTGCAATAATTTCATAATTAATAGTCCCTGAATATTCCGCAACCTCTGTAGCGCTAATATACTCATCTCCCTGCCTTCCAATAAGCGTAACTTTCGTACCAAGCGGCACTTCACAAGGAAGATGAATCATGAACTGATCCATTGTTACTCGCCCTACAATCGGTACCCTTTTACCATTTATAAGCACTTCAAATCCTTGTAATCTTCTAAGCCATCCATCTGCATAACCAATCGCTACAGTCGCGATCCATTCTTCAGTTTTCGTTCGATAAGTGACGTTATAACTAATTCCATCACCTTTAATCACCTGTTTAATATGAGCTACTTTCGTATGCAGTGATAGCGCCGGTTCTAATTCAAATGGTAAAAAAGGACGTATTTCTACAGAAGGAGATAATCCATACATTGCAATCCCAATTCGCACTGCATTAAATGTAATCCCTTGAAAACGTAACGTGGCAGCACTATTAGCTGTATGGACAAACTTAGGATCCACTCCGAATTCTTTCAACCAACTTAACTGCTCTAAGAACGTGTTATATTGCTTATCAAAATACGAAGTCTCAACCTCATCTGCCGTTGCAAAATGCGTGTATACTCCTTCTAACTCTAAAAACGGTGCACCTTCTAAACTCCTTAAAAATTCTTTCAGCTCTTTTCTTTCACGTATTCCAATTCTCCCCATACCACTATCAAAATTAATATGAAATTTCATTACAGATGAACCATCCCAAAGTTTAATTGCTTCGTCCACCCATTCTTTTTGAAAAACAGTTAGCGCTACATCATTTTCAGCAGCTACATTTACATCACGCGGCGGCGAGGGACCTAACACTAAAATCGGCACAGTAATACCAGCCCTCCGAAGCACTAGAGCTTCATCTAAAAAAGCAACAGCTAACCTTGTTGCACCCGCTTCTAATGCCGTTTTAGCAACCGGTACATAATCGTGCCCATATGCGTTCGCTTTAACTACAGCAAAAATCTCTACATCACTTGGGATGAACTCTTTAATATGTGTAACGTTGTTATAAATGGCATCTAAATCCACTTCCACCCACGTGTCACGATAAAATGGTGCTTCTTCCATAAATACACTTCCTTATACACGATATGCGAAGCTTATTCTTTTATATGCTTCTTTTATGAAATCCACCTTCAAACTAAGAAAAGACGTGGTGCACATATATCACCACGTCTAAGAAGTTTACTTCACCTGCTTCGCTGTAACTGAACGAGCAACCATTAACAGCTCCTTCGGCTCTAAACCTTTAGACACGAGCATATATTCTACTCCGTTATGCGACCACGTTACAGAGTCTTTCGTCAACGCACCAATCGTAAACCCAAGATCAACCGGTTCTCCACTTACACTTACCGCTGATGAAGCCTCTGCAACTTTTGCCTTTTCTTGTATTAAAGTAAAGGATTTCTTATTTCCAGTGTATGTGAGTATCGCACGCTTGCCACTGTCTGTCTTCAACTCTTTTTCATCTTGCAGAGTCATACCTTGTGGTGTATCAAGCGGATACAAAGTAGCAAACGGTTTGTCTTCTTTCGCTGTTGTTTGAACATCTACCTGCGCTCTAGACATATTTTGTTTCGTATCAAATGCACCTTTATCAAATTTCGCATCGAATTTTACCTTAGAGAAATCTACTTTTACAAGAACATTTTGATCATTATCCATTAACTTCACTGAAACTGGAGTCAAATCGCTCTTCTTCAGTGTAATCTCTTGTTTCGGCAACATATTTTGATGTTGATAGTTTGTTTTTGTTTTAAAAATATAATACTTATCTGTTTTCTCGAAAGTAAGGTTTTTCTTATCCTGCAAAATATCTCTTACAAGTGATTCATATAAATAAGCCTGGCTGCTATTTTGCGGCCAATCACTTTGAAAACGGAAGCTCTTATTAAGTGCTGGCGTTAATACAAATACACCTTCTTCATTTCTTAAAATAATTTGGCTCTGATCTTTTTTTGCATTCTTTAAATTCACACGATAAAAAGACGGTTCCTTATGCCAAATTTCTACGTTATACTCCTGAGGCTCATTTCCTGTTTTAATAGATAATTTCGCTTCAGCTTGATAACTTTTCATCCCTTTTACTTTCGCTTCTAAATCTTTCACGACATCATCTTGTTTCTTTTCCACACAACCCGCCAATACAAAAACGGTCAACAAACCGACAAGAACTAAAAACAGACGCCTTTTCATCACTTCAGCCCCTTTGCCCCTATAAATGAATGGAAGATGTACCTTCCTTATCGCTACCTCAAATATATGAGACAAAGATATAAAATATGCAGACTAGCGTGACGAGCTTTCTAAAACAACTTGAGCAACAGCAAATTCCTTACTATGACTAATTGATAAATGAACAACATACTCTGTACTTGTAATCAGAATCGGCTTACCTCTTTCATCATTTTTCACTTCAATATCTAAAAAGCTCACTTCTTTCCCGATACCAGTACCTACAGCTTTTGAATATGCCTCTTTCGCTGCAAATCTTCCAGCTACAAACTCTGTAAGGCGACTTCCTTTCAGCTCCATAGCAACATTACGTTCATTTTTCGTTAAAATACGTTCCATAAATTTAAGCTTTCCATCTAGCATTTTTTCAATACGATTTAATTCAATAATATCGATTCCAATCCCTATAATCATTTCAAAATCCCCTTCTTCTATTTAACTTTCTTCTTTCATATTGATAAGAATAACAGAGAATCTTTCTGATGCAAAAGGGGTGATAGTAACCGTATGCTAATAAGATCCACTCAGATTTCTTTACAATCGACTATTCTCACCTTACTTCTTATTCACTTAGTCCTGATGATATTAGGCGACTTTTTCCTCTTCCCACTGGCAGCCTCTAATGAATATATCGCTAAAGGAGAATGGTGGCGTGTCATAACTTCCCTTCTGGTACACGTAGACTTACAACATTTTCTTTCTAATAGTATTTTTTTGTTTGCACTTGGTTCTTCTATCGAAAAGCAACTCGGACACTTTTCTTTTTTTATTCTATTTTTTATTTCTGGAATTTTTGGAAATATTTCTTCTTATATTATTATGCCACCTGAATATATTCACGCAGGTGCATCAGGTGGGATTTTCGGACTATTAGGCGCACAATTATTTTTATTGTACAATCGTTACCGCTCTTCACAACCAAAAGAAATTGCCATTTTCTCAATTATGATACTTCTATTACTGCTATTTACTTTCTTTAACCCTTCCGCCAATCCGATCAGTCATTTAACAGGTTTAATAACCGGCGGCATTTTAACTCCTTTTTTAACCAAAAAAAACGATGGTGCAAAGCTTATTTAATATAAAAGCTTGCACCATCGATAATTTCTACATCTACCTGTTCGCTTAAATCCCTCATTAATTGAAATAAAGACTCATCCTTCATCTTCGCCTCAATCATACAATCAATTTGCGGAACACTTCCCTTTATCCTTCTTAAAAAAGATAAAAATGCGTCTACATTAATATAATCTGCATGAGCTCTTGGATCTTTTCCCTCTCTAGGGCTAGAGATATGCATTTTAACTGGCAACAAAGATGTTTCCCACGTATGAACAACACGTGCCCAATCTTCATACCAATCTTCTTGCTCATTATTCATCATATGGTGATGCAAATCAAACACGACGGGAATATCTAATTTTTCTCCTAAATATAATGTTTCCTCTAACGTAAAAGTTGTATCATCATTTTCTAATATAATCATTTCTTGAATACCCCTTGGGACATTAGACCAATTCTCTATAAAACGCTCTAATGCAAGTTCTTTATCTTTATACCCTCCTCCAACATGTAGTACACATCGTTGCTTATGTTCAATCCCCATGCCTTTTAATAATTTTTTGTGCATCTGCAATGTCTTTACAGATTGTTTGAAAACACTCTCCTCAGGTGAATTTAGTACAACAAAATGATCTGGATGAAAATCAATTCGCATATTCATATGAATTGCATATTCACCTAATTCTTTCAATTTTTCTTTTAAAGGACGAATATAGTTCCACTCTAACAATTCCTCATGATTCGCTAAAGGAATGAGCTTAGAACTAAGCCGAAAGAAAGATATGTCATGTCCCTTATTATGCTTTAATAAACGCAAACAATTTTCCAAATTGGAATTAGCAATTCTTTCAAGTTTACGAATTGCAGCATCACGATCATCTATTTTCTGAAACTGTGCGTACGTCATCGTTTGAGATGGGGATGCATTCTTCAAATGCACACTCATCGCAACGTAACCAAGCCTTACAAGCATATAACAGCCCCTTTTCTATCATAACTACTATGTAGTATGCACAATTACAGAAATAAAAAAAGAGAATGCCCGCAAAGGGCATTCTCTTTTTTTATTAAGCTTGTGGACGGCTATGATGTTTTCTTTCGCCGCGTCCATTTGAAGATCCTGGGCGACCTTGACCTTCACCTCTACGACCACGACTACCACCATCACGATT
>NZ_JAKUFQ010000145.1:0-10010 GCF_022663475.1 Bacillus cereus group sp. BfR-BA-01382 | reverse complement strand
AGAGCAACAGAAAGCTCAGCAACAACCTGTACAACAAGAGAGAACACAAAAGCAAGAAAATACAAAACAAACAACGGGCGGGAAACCAACACGATCACAAATTTCAGTTGGTTCACATGTAGTTATCCAATTAGATAATGATTATAGTAAAACAGTGAGTGGTGTTGTGAAAGATATTTTGATAAATACAGAAACACATACATATGGAATTAAAGTGCGATTACAGAATGGACAAATGGGCCGTGTGCAAAGTGTTGGGTAATAAGAAAGAGGTCGGCCACAGATGGCCGACCTCTTTCTTATTATGCTTGGTTAGTGCGGAAGAATGGAAGCTTCTGCGCAATGTGAATTAATCCGTATGCAAGAATTAAGCACATAAGAGGATTAATGAAAAATCCGTAGCGGTTAATTGCTAAGAATAAGTTTGAGAAGATAATGTAAATAATAGAACTTGCTACTAGCATCATAACGCGTTTATGTTTAAATGAATTTAGCATGAGGCAGAAGCTGCTCAAGAATGTACCAATGATAAACACTCTATGACATAGTTGCATAAAATTATGAATACGGTATTGGTCTACAGCAGGAGCTGTTTTGAATAACTCAATTGTTTTACCGACAGTGAACCAAGAGAACCAATAAGTGAAGTCCGTCTTAAATCCATTCTTGATTAATTCCTTTGCGTATGCACCTTTGTCATCTAAGCCTTTAGCTCTCATTTCATTTACTATATTTTCATAGCCAATTTTATTGAATGGATCTGCACCGGCAATCAGTGGATCTGCACCTTGGGTTGAGAATAAAATAAATTGGTTGAGCGCTAAATAGTTACGAACAACCCATGCGCCAATAATCAAGAACGGTCCGATAAACCATAACAATCCGATTCGAATGGAGTCTTTAAATCCATATGTAAATAACACAACAAGAACAGGAATGAGCATCATTGGAGCTGGATTTGGACGGAACATAAGTAAAATTGAAACGACAATTCCAAACCATATATGGAATTTCGTTTTATTGTATTTCCATGCGAGAACAAATACATATACACATAATGCCAATAAGAATATGGATGGAACTTCTGTTAGCAATGTACGGAAGTATGTATAGTTACTTGGATAAATAGCATATAAAATACTTGCAACAATTCCATAAATGTTTTTTTCGAACAATTCTTTTCCTATTAAGAATACCAATAGCACTGTGCAAAGGTTCATGATCATGTTAATAACAGTTGCTACGTAATAGTAAGGAATTGATGTAATATCAGAAATAATCATAGCGCCAGCTAATAGTAATGGCTGACCTGGTGTGATATATGCATTTTTCCCTGGAACTTCACTAGGTTCTAAATACACATAACCAAATACACCATGTTTTAATAGTTGTTCAGCTGTTAACGAATAGTTAAAGGCATCATTTGCACCATATGTTACTTTGACTAACTCTCCATCTAATCCTGGCTGTTTTACTAAACAAAAAACGTGCAACAGGAAAGAAAGCGCCAAAATTGCATATACCGCTTTAGGCAAACTCTTAAACTTAGTAAGCAAAAATGAGCAACTCCTTTTTTATTAATTCTTTCGTATTTTTATGTGAAATCTTTAATAGTATTAAGGATTTCCAAAACATAGTTATTATATCATAAAGTAGAATATCAAAATTAAGTTTTTCAAGAATGAGTAATTTGTATGTCACAATTTAACTGTTGATTAAGGGAATATTAAGACAATACATTTATAATAGAAGCAAGTATACAGACGAAATATGTAATATATGTTATTTTAATAGAAATAGTTCTTTCGATGCGGGGGAAATTAAGACATAGAAACGAGGGAATGAATTGAAGTATGGTTCTACACTTTTTCATCTTCCGAAAAGAAGTATATTAATTTCTAGCATTATAAGTAGTATGGTGACTTTATTAGTAATAACTATGCTGTTTATGATTTTAAAGGTTTTTAATTTAGACATGATGAAAGATCATTTAAATCAAAAGCTTATTTTAAGTGTTATGATGATTTTCATATGGGGCATAACATTTTATATTACGCATTTCAATAAAAAAGAGATGTCTATACCTAGGGTATCCCTGCGAGTGCATTTTATATTATTTTTGCTAGCTCATGCAGTAGCATTATTTTATATTGTAATGCAAGTTAATATGAGTTTCATAGAGACAATGAATTGGATTTACATTTATAATATGCAGTTTATATTAAGTTTTGTAGTAATTTATGCAATATATATTCTTGTATATAATTTAATAGGTAAGGTTTTTCTAAGTATGGTTTTATCTAGCTGTACGTTAGTCATTTTAGGTATTGTGAATTATTTGAAGCTTATTTTCAGAGGGGATCCGTTATATCCTTCTGATTTCACACAAATTACGCATATGCAATCTGTTATACCGATGGTGATGGACTATTTTAGCTGGAGTTATATTTTAATCATTATCGTAAGTATCGTGGCTTGTATTGTAGCAGGGATATATATGAGAAGGTATATTCAAAATGTAAAGATTCATCTAGGAATAAGAGCCTTATTAGTAGTAGGATCTATTTTTGTTCTATATGCGTACGGTAATTTTGCGAATACATTTATGAATAAAGTATTTCAAAAATCAGGTGTAGATTTTGTTTTGTGGAATCAAAATGAGAACTATGCTTCAAATGGTTTTGTACTGGGGTTTATTAGCAATTTAGATACAACAGTTATGGAAAAACCAAAAAATTATTCTAAAGAAAATATGCTTCAAATAGCAAACGATATAAAAAAACAATATAGTGGAAATATAGGGAACGAAAAGAAAAAAGAGAAACCGAATATTATTTTTGTAATGAGTGAATCGTTTTGGGATCCGACGAAAGTAACCAACCTTTCTTTTAGTGAAGATCCTGTACCAAATTTACATCATTATATAGAAAACTTTCCTGGTGGACAAACTATTTCTCCTACATTTGGGGGAAATACGGCGAACGTTGAATTTGAGGCATTAACGAGTTATTCAATGAGTTTGTTAAAGCCAGGTTCTATACCATATCAGCAGGTTATTACAAATAAGAAAGAAATTCCATCAATCCCGACGGCTTTGAAAAAAGAAGGCTATTACACAAGTGCAATTCATTCATTTGGACGCACATTCTTTAAACGTGATGATGTATATAAGGTGTTAGGATTTGATAAGTTTAATGCAGAGGACACGATGGAAAATGTGGATATTGATGGAGATTATATTAGTGATTTAGCGATGAGTGAAGAGATAATTGCTGAGTTAGAGAAACAAAAACAACCTACATTTATTCATGCAGTTACGATGCAAAATCATTTTCCATTTACAGAGGGCCGATTTGGTGAAAATCTAATAGAAATTAGCGGGCTAGAAAATGAAGAATCAAAGGGAGAATTAGAGACGTATACAGAAGGGTTAAGACGTTCAGATGAGGCTCTTCAATATTTAATAGAGCAACTAGATAATTTAGATAGACCTACATTATTAGTATTCTTTGGAGATCACCTTCCATCATTAGGAACAAATAAATCTTTTTATAAAGAAAATGGGTATATAACGAATGAAAAAACACCGAGTGAACGTTTAGCAATGGCGCAAACGCCGCTATTAATGTATGCAAACTTTGATATGCCAAATGATAATTTAGGTTTAGTAAGCCCAATTCATTTTTCTAATCTTATTTTTGATTATGCAGGATTAAATAAATCCTCATTTTATCAATTTTTATCGGGACTTTACAAGGAAATACCAGTGCTTAGAGATGAATTAAAAGTTGATAAAAATGGGGAAGTAATCAATGATTTAACAAAGAAACAAAAAGAAATGTTAGAGCAATATAAAATGCTTCAATATGATTTACTCGTTGGAAATCAATATAGCAAAGAAATCCTCTTTTAATAAAAGAAACAAAAAGAACTTGTATAACGATACAAGTTCTTTTTTCATAGTATTTAACGGGGTAACCAGACAAGCTGGGTTTAGGGAGTATTACTTGTACATTTAGTATATATGAAAATGTAATCGTTTTATTTGTATATTTGTGAGAAATGTGTGAATTTTATGTTTTGTAAAAAATCGATTATGTTAACTTTCAATCTTGTATTGCAGTTGTTATGCATGTAAAAATTTTATCAGCTCTTTATTTAATTCATCCGCTTGATCGATTGGTGAACCATGGCCACTATTTGTAAGAGCATGTAACTGAGAATTTTTAATTCGTTGTTGCGTAAGCTCAGCACTTTTGTAAGGAATTAGTTGGTCGTGAACGCCGTGGAAGATTTTTGTTGGGACGTTAATTTTATTTAAATCTTTCGTTACATCTTCATTTGCAGCTGCTTGTAAAATTTTGATAAGGGCATAAGAAGCGGACTGCATACCGAGATAAGAAAACCATTCAAGGGTTGCAGCTCCTAAGTTTCTATTGAAAAAGGATAAAGATACATCATTTAAAAATTTTGGTAAATTAGCATACATTTGATTAATGAGAGCATCTGCTTGTTCTTTCGGTACACCGTAAGGGGACTCTTGATTTTTAACGAAAGAGGGGGAGACAGCGTCAATTAATGCGAGCTTAGAAATGCGGCGCCCATTATAGCGAGACATATAGCGAATAGAAAGAGCACCACCAACTGAGAAACCGACTAATGTAGCGTTCTCTACTTCGAGTGCTTCTAGAACAATTGCGATATCATCGGCTAATCGATCATACGTGTAACCAGTCCATGGCTTATCAGATTGCCCATTCCCTCGTATATCCATGGCGATACAGCGAAAGCCATGCTCTGGTAAAACATTGAGTTGATATTGGTACATTTGATGATTTAAAGGCCATCCGTGAACGAAGAAAACAGTCTTACTACCTGGACCAGGATTAACGTCTTGCACAAAAATATGCACATCTTTCTCGACAGTAACAAACATAAATGTCCCCCTATTTTATGAATATGCTCTATCCCAAAAGCGTTGTTTTGTCATAGCTTTAATAAATTCATTTGCTAGTCGCGTAGGGTCTTGTTCTATTAAAACACCAGGCTTTCCTTCTATATTTAAAGATTGAATAATAGAAGAGCCGTTTTGGAAGGAGCCAATCGGCTTAAAGTGATTATATGATTCTACGACAAAGGAACTTGCTTTGTTAAGAAAATGATCATCCATCTTTCCGCCGATAAGAAGTAATCCATCATAAAGGAGTGGTGAGCCTGTTAAGAAAGTATCATTTACTTCCCAATGTCCATTTGACGTCCCCTGCACTATGCCTAATCGTTCGGAAACGATCACTGGTTGAAGACCTACTTGTTTGAACTGATTTATTATATATTGTGCGCTTGGCCCATCATATCCATTTGCAACAATGACACCTACTCGTAATGTATTAGGACTAAAGGTCGTATTTGCCATACTGAGTGCTGGAGATGATTTTGTAACGTTGGATTCTTGCACATTTGGGACTTTTGCTCCGAGAGCTTCTGCAACTAAAGTAGCCAATTCTGTACTAATATGTCCAATCATATCAACGACTTGTTGGCGGACAGATTTACTTTTGACTTTTCCTAATTCAAAGGAGAAAGCTTGTATAATATGGATTTTTTCGACGTGACTCATACTATTCCAAAATAAACGAGCTTGAGAGAAGTGGTCTTTGAAGCTAGCAGCAGTTTCCCTTGTTTTATGACCAGATACAGTAGAAGGATATGTAACGAACCCCCCCTTTGTCCCAGGTACAGTATAAGGAGAATTATTTGCTAAGGAATTGTTATGGTAGGCAACGTTTCCTTTGTCGATTATATATTTAGATGCACCATCTCTTTGATTGTTATGAAATGGGCATATTGGACGGTTAATCGGTAGTTCTTGATAATTTGTACCAACGCGTGCTAATTGTGTGTCTGTATAAGAAAAGAGTCTACCTTGTAAGAGAGGGTCATTGGTAAAGTCAATACCACGAATGATACTTCCAGGGTGTAGTGCCACTTGTTCAGTTTCAGCGAATACATTATCTACATTGCGATTTAAGGTCATTTTCCCAATGATTTTAACGGGAAAATCTTCTTCAGGCCAAATTTTCGTTGCATCTAATATATCGAAGCCGTATTTAAATTCGTCCTCTTCTTCTAAAATTTGAATGCCAAGTTCGTACTCAGGATAGTTTCCAGCATTAATATTTTCCCACAAATCACGGCGATGGTAATCTGGATCAGCACCACCTAGTTTTTGTGCTTCATCCCAAATTAACGAATGAACGCCGAGCTTTGGCTTCCAGTGGAATTTCACGAATCGTGACTTTCCATTTTTATTAACGAAACGAAATGTATGAACGCCAAATCCTTGCATCATTCGAAAGCTTCTTGGAATTGTACGATCGGACATAATCCACATCATCATTGCAGCTGATTCTTGATTATTGGCGATGAAGTCCCAAAAAGTATCATGTGCTGTTTGTCCCTGTGGAATTTCATTATGCGGCTCTGGTTTAAGGGCGTGAATAAGATCAGGGAATTTAATGCCATCTTGAATAAAGAAAATGGGAATATTGTTTCCTACTAAATCAAAATTTCCTTCTTCTGTATAAAATTTAACGGCGAATCCTCTTACATCTCGATTCGTTTCATTTGCTCCTTTTGATCCAGCTACTTCAGAGAAACGAATGAAAAGCGGTGTTTTTTTTGAAGGGTCTTGTAGAAAATGGGCCATTGTTAGCTCTTCTAAAGATTCATATAACTCAAAAATGCCATGTGCTCCGTATCCTCGTGCGTGAACGACTCGTTCTGGAATTCGTTCACGGTCAAAGTGAGAAAGTTTTTCTCGCATAAGGAAATCTTCTAGAAGGGTAGGGCCACGATCTCCAGCTGTTAAAGAGTTTTCATCATTTGAAATTTTAACACCTGTATTTGTTGTCATCTCCTTTCCTTCATTTTCACGCGTGAAAGATTGGAGTTGTTCTATCTTTTTATTTTTTTTGCCGTCCATAAAAACACCTCCCATAATATACGTATTATTGTTTATGGTTTTTATGCTTGTATATAGCATGAAGATGTTGCATCGTTGGGATGATTTTCCTCAAATTTGCGATTTATCTTTGTTTGTCTATGAAAATCATTTATTATAATAAATGGTATTCTTCGAGATATTATTTTGAAGGGGTGTTGAAGTGAAAGAAAGTTTTCTATCATATAAAGAAGAAGAAAGGAATGCAAAAATCCTTTTATGGGTGTTATATGTTATTGTTATTGTATATCAAATTTTCTATGCAATTGTATTAGACAATAAATCAATAATGGATAAGGGATACAACATAGTATGGCAAGTTATTTGCGGAGTAGCAATACTGTGCGTGAATATATATTTAATGAAAAAAGAGAAGGCAAACCTTGTTAAATATGCATGGATATTTGCATACATAGGGATAGAAATCGCTAATATATTTTCGTATATTTTTTATAATAAGGCGGCGTTTGATGCGACAAATATAATAGAAATTATTCTCATTTTCTTTGTACCCATATTTTTAAATAAAAAATTTTATGTAATCTTACTTTCTTCTATTGTAGGAAAATATTTAATTTATTTATTTGTATTAGAGGAAATAAAAGCATTTATGTTCCTTATTATGTGTACACTTATGTTAATAGCTGCATATATCATTTTAAACCGATTTTTACAATATCTTTCAGCTGTAAAGGAAAGTATTGCGATTGCTAGTGAATCACAAAAATTAGCAGTAATCGGAAAAATGGCAGCGACGGTTGGACATGAAATTAAAAATCCACTCGCTTCATTAAAAGGATTTACGCAATTACAAAGAGAGAAGCATGAAGAGGATCCTGTTTATAAACGTATGATCTTTGAAATAGAAAATATGAATAATATGATAAGTGAGTTGATGGAAGTTGCTACATGCAAGCCTTCTATTTATAAGAAACATGATCTAGGTAAAATTGTATTACAAGCAACAACAACTCTTCGCGAAAAAATGAATGAATTAAATGTGCAGCTTATTTCTAATGTGGGAGAACAAACAATAGAAGTTGAATGTGATGAACGAAGAATAAGAGGAGTCTTTCTATATACGATAAAAAATGCTTTAGAAGCAATGGAGCAAGGTGGCATATTACATTTACGGTTAGAAAATAAAGGGAAAGAGTATGTGATGATCAGCTTAATTGATAATGGTCATGGTATTAAGCAAGAAAACTTAGCCCGTGTTACAGAGGCCTTTTATACAACGAAACAAGATAAAATTGGTCTGGGTCTTACAGTAGCGAATCGAATTGTCGCCGAGCACCTTGGTGAGTTACATATTTCAAGTGAAAGAAATACTGGAACGAGAATAGACATTATTCTGCCAAGGAAGTGTGGAAATACTGAAATTCAAGTGGAAGAAAAGCTAGGAGTTACCATATGAATAAAGGCTATATATTTAAAAATGAAGAAATAAAGGCGTTGAAAGTATTTTTAAGTTTATTTTTTATTATATTTTTTGTGTATGATCTTGCCTATGAATTTATCGTACCTTTGATCGCGGGAGAGCAAGAAGGCGTAGGAAAGTTTGAAGATGGTTTAGGTTTATGGCTTTACTTTTTGATGGTAGTATTGTTTTGCATTGGAATATACTTTATGAAATGGAAGAATGTTTTTGCGGTAAAGTATATTATTCTAATTGGCTATAATGTATTAGATTGTATCCACAACATTATGATTTATTATGGTAGCGATGCGGAATTTGACGGTGGAAATATAGTAGAAGTATTTTTTATTTTGTTTGCACCAATCTTTGTGAATAAAAGATATTTCTGGTTAGTTCCAGCGATACTTGTCGGGAAGTACGCTTTTACAGGAATCATTATTCAATCTTCTCTCGTTTTAATCCCAATGGCATTATATAGTGTATTTACTATTATATGTTGGATTATATTTTTGAGGGTTCAGTCTTACGTTCGTACGCTTGAGATGATGGACAAAGAAATAAAACAAACAGAAAAACTAGCAGCTGTTGGAAAGATGGCAACGGTTATTGGTTATAAGATTAGAAGACCTTTAGCAAACTTAAAAAAACTTGTGAATAAACAAGCAGACAAGCATCCAGAGGATAAAATTTATAGTGATATTATGAAACAAGAAGTAGATCGGATTCATATAATTGCTACAGAACTTAGTGGATTTGAGAAATCTAAATCACTAGAATCAGAAACTCATAACATACAAGAAATTATCTCTTATGTTATTCGAGTTATGGAAAAGCCTGCTTTAAAACAAGGAGTCCACATACAAGGTATTTACAGTAAAGACTTACCATCAATTACATGTGATGAAAAACGATTAAAACAGGTCTTTTTTAATTTAATTAAAAATGCAATTGAAGCAATGTCAGTTGGCGGAACAATTACGATTAAAGTTACTGTAAAAGAAGGAATCATCGTTCAAGTGAAAGATGAGGGATGCGGCATTCCGAAAGATAAAATTCCAAAGTTAAACGAAGCCTTTTATACAACGAAAGAAACAGGAACTGGTCTAGGTTTAGTAGTTACAGAAAAAATTATTAAAGATCACAACGGTAAAATGAGTTTTGAAAGTGAAGTTGGGGTTGGAACGACGGTTGAGGTTATGTTACCACTGCATTAACTACAAAAAACATCACTTATTTGGAAGTGATGTTTTTTTATTTTATCCCGCTATTTGCCGGGCAGCCCGATTGGTGAGGGCTGATTAAAGTTTCACTTTATCTATAAAGAATGTATGATGTGTTTTTAATATCAAAATGTTTTTTGAAAGTTTTCATTATGGATTTTCCGGGGGGAATTTAGACTATAAAAATTAATTATTTTTTTCTGAAAAAACTATTTTCTTTTTTGGGTTTTAATGGTATATTCAAAACACGATAAATAAATTCCTATATTTGGCACACTATTCGAAAGGATAGGTCGCAAAGCTAAGAGTCTAAAGTAATGAAAATTACTATGATAGTCTGGTTGCAGTTTGGATTTTCACACATAGTTGT
>NZ_JAKUFQ010000144.1:0-10108 GCF_022663475.1 Bacillus cereus group sp. BfR-BA-01382 | reverse complement strand
CTTTGTTTTAAATAACATGACACACACCTCTTCCTTCTTCAATTCATATCAAATCACATTGTCATTATAATTACATACCTATAAAAACATAACTATTTTCCTTCTCAATCTCTTCTTATAACAACTTTGCTTGAATCACCAGATATTCTTCTGAATAACCCTTTATCAAAATCGTTAGTATAGATTCATCCATGTTTTCTTCACCCTTCATAATAACTTGTTTTTTGGGAACAACCCTTTTGTTCAGAACCACGTAACGAAACTCACCATTTAGCGTCTTAATGATGAAACTATCCTCTTTCTCTAATGAGCTTAGTTCTAAAATGGATTTCTTGAATTTTAAATGCGTAGACCCTTCTAATAAAACATCCCCCTTTTGCCCAGGTAATGCAGTATCCTTTATATGCCCAATCTCTTGGTCCACCTTATCAAAGTCCGTACCTTCTCCAATAGAAGCTTTATAATTCAACTTAGGAACTTCTAAAATACCTATTGAATTGTCACTTAATAGATACTCTTCTTTTTTAAACGTATCTAATACATCCTTTACGTCTTCTTTTATTTCATCTGAGACCTGATGCTTATCAATTGCTTCTTCCAATATTTCTACCTTCTGATTGTTTTCTGTTTGATTTACCTGCCTAACACACGTACCTGCCACTACGACAATTACCACAACTAAAAGTATTACATTGACTATTACTCTCAATATTTTTCTCATACAAAACACCTCACCTACTAAAAATGTAACTGTCTATTATAATCATCTATCCATATGTTTTATGCCTAAATAAAAAAGCCTCTTGTAATAAGAGGCTTTTTACTATTGTATGTATAATGTTATGCCACTTGTGGCTCTGTATCATTTACATTCCCAATAATATCCCAATCTTTAATTTTAGGATGATTATTTAAAAATGCAAACAGTTTATCCGAATCTGTAAATGTATTAGGGATACGGAATGGAAGGTTCGGTTTTGTTGACATCAATTGAATGTAACCAGTTTGTTGATTTTTCAAAACAAAAAATCGAACATCTTCTTGATAACCATTGATTTCAAGTACCATTACATCTCCATGTTCCAATTCGATATCTTCATCTGGAGCCATTTGACTTCCCGTAAAGGTTTGAGCAAGACGCTCGATAGTAGAGAAAATATCTTCTGGATTCGCATGTGTAGTGAAGGAATCAGACATCTTATGTAGAAATGGAATCATCCCTTCAAATACACCTTGTGGAACTGCATCTACAAAACCAATTTCACCAAAAGGATGACCAAACAGCTTGAAGATTTCATGAACTTCTTTCATTTCCTCACAATAAGCTTTGTACTCTTCTGTTTCTTTCATCTCTTCAGGTAATTCGTGTAATTCGTGTAAACCTAACAGGTTTGCAAAGAATTGCTCACCACCGAACGGACAAGAGCCACCACTCATGCAACAAACTTTCTCAATATCCTCTTCCACACCAAATCCCTCTACAGTTTGATGTGCAATAAATTCAAGGATTTCCTCATTTTTAACTACCGTTTGAATTGCCTTTTGATAATCATTCGGGTTTCCGTTGAATTGAATCTGAACACCTTCACCAGTAAAGTCAATCTCAATCGTTACTTTACCCTTTTCAATTTCGGTCTCTTCTTCAATAGGTGTATCAGTGAATTCTTCTTCTACTTCATACCCATTCACTAACGCTTCCGTTAAAATTTTGAAATTATAACTTGATTCGTTTAACCAGGCAGTTGTATGTGGTTTTTTCTGGCTTACTAAAGCGGCCATTACAACTAATACATCCACTTGAGGAATGCCAGTCGATTTTCCTTTCATAGAAGCTTTCACTTCTTTAATCTCCTTATCCATCTCAGCAGATAAAACAATTGTATTTTTATTTTCCATTTCTAATCACCTCATAATATTATTTGTATTCAACGAATCATTTAAATTTGATTCAGTATTTTTTATTATATAAATGTAACGATTATTTCATTCCTTCTATGGAACCGAGTATTTTCTTTCGAATAACAAACAAATTATTTTGTTTTCGTAATTAATTAGATACTGTTTTCGAAATATGCGAAATGATTTCTTCTATGACTTCAGCATTTACAATTTCTCCATTTGTCTTCGAATATACATAAAAAACATCTACTTTATAGTCTTGCTTGTATTTCTTATTCTTATATTCATTTACTTCTTTTGTTTCTCGTAAATAAGGAGTGTCTTGTAAATAGCTTGGTGGTTTCACTTGGATACCACATAATAATGTATCATTTTTAAATAACTCATAATCTACTTCGTATTTGTAATCAATACGACCCGATGTTTTTTTACAAGATACAATAACACCTTGTTTCTTTAACTCCGTTTGCAGTGCATCCATTGTATTACGTTCTCTAACAACAACGCCATTCCAACTCTCAGCAATCACTCGATAAAACACTGCATATTGGCATTCTCTCTTCGTTAACCCGTAAGGATTCCCTCTTTTAACGATTTCGTTATAAAGAACATCTCCCTTAAAGGCTAAACTCCCTCTGGTTCTTCCATACTCATAATTCAATTGCTTTACGGCATATGGAATTTTACCGTCAGGTCGAATTAAGATAACTTTTCTTTTTAACTCCTCGCTTAAATCCATTTGTTTTAATTTTTCTAAACGTTGATTTCCAGAATGAAAATAAAATTCTTTCCATTCTTCTTTTGTTCGAAAAGTACCTTTTTCTATAAGAGATGCTACAGAGCCAATACTCCAAGAAGTATTTAATCTTAACTCATTCCAAATTGCATTTGTATAACGGAATTTATCGGGTTCCATTTCATTTTCGAATAAGTCAAGTTGCAAAGTAACACCTCGCTTTTTGGTTTTGTATAGGTGTAGGATATAGTTCAACCAAATTGAACGCATTTCCATTACCTGTTGTTTTCTCGTCTTGTTTTACCTCTTAAGGTATAAACTAATCATACACTTTTCATTTACTATAGTCAATAAAAAAATCCTTGTTTTTATACAAGGATTTCTTTTTGTATTAATTTGCGACAATTTCTGTTTTACATTCAAAAACAAGTGTTTTTATCGTCTCTAAAATGCTTTCAATTTGATACTTCATCGTATAGATGGCATCTGCGTATTTCGGACACATATCACTTACGTAGCTACAAAGTGGCAATGCATACTCTTCTGTTTCTTTAATATATCGCTGGATTTTCGCTTTTTCGAAGAAATACATCGTACTTACGTTGTGACATCTATCAGCAATTTTAATTAGACAAGTTTTAAAACATACTCTCATTTGTTCATAATACACATCTGTTGTCATTTCTGGGATTTCTTCTTGCATTACTATTGTAGTTTTTGTTAATCGAATGATAATATCTACAATTTTTTTAGGTAAGCAATATACATTCAATAACATATCTACGGTAACTTCTGTATCCTCTAAAATATCGTGTAGCAAAGCTCCTGAAATAACTTCTTCATCGTGAATGCCTAAAGAGATAATTGCATTCGCTATGCGAACAGGGTGGCTAATGTAAGGCTCTCCACTTTTTCTCGTTTGTCCTTCATGCATCTTTTCTGCTAAGTTCAATGAAATAATAGCGTAGTTGAAATTTTTCCCTTTTAAATATCCTCTTAAATAGGCTAATTCTTTGTGCATTTGATTTGTATACATTGAAACACCACCCTTTCATTTGTTGCTATTTATCATAAAACTTTTATTGACTATTGTCAATGGAAATACAATTGATTTCAGCATATATTTATATTATAAATCATCTATAATAACTATATCTTTTCCCGAAAGGAGGATGCCGTATGGAATTATTTCTTTTTATTGGCTCTTTTGTACTGACGTTTTTATTTGTAACCGTAACATTATACTTACTACTCAATAGATGGAATTATCATGATTCTACCTACAAAGACATAACAGGATTTCATTACAAAAATATAAATCAAGATAAAAGCATATTAGCTAAGTGGAAAATTTTTAGAAGGTTAGAAAAATCTTTTCCTGATAGTATGTTATTAGCAAATGTACATATCCCTTATCAAGATGGGCAAACAAATGACATTGACATCGTTCTTATACATTCAAGTGGTGTATACCCAATCGAATGTCAAACCTTAAAAGGGAAAGTATACGGCTCTGACAAGAGTAAAGAATGGGTTCAATGGATTACAGCAAAAAACAAACATCAATTTCCAAACCCACTTTCAAAAAATAAACAATGTACTCGATTCTTGTCACAATACTTATCTCTCCCTTATGAAGGATTAACCCCTCTTATTGTTTTTGGAAAAGAAACGTTAACAGTAAAAGTTAAATTGTCATCCAGTACAAAAGTAAAGGTAATACAAGTAGATGATATAGAAAAAACAATCCGAAATCTCATAAAAGATTCATCTCCCGTATTAACCACAAAAGACATGAAGGGTATCTATCAAAAACTATCCTTATTTACGTCTATTTCAAATACACATAAACAATAAAAATAAGCTATCAATGTTGATAGCTTATTTTCTAATCTTTTCTAAGAATTTCAGTATTTCAAGGTATAACCATACAATTGAAACCAATAAAGCAAATCCGAAGTATGACTCCATATATTTTGGAGCTTTTGCATTTACACCTTCCTCAATTAAGAAGAAATCTGCAAGAAGATTTAAAGATGCAATTCCGATAATTAGTAAGCTGATACCGATACTTAATGGACTGCTATCATGCAGGAATGGAATTGGTACACCACATAACATAAGAGCAATATCTACTAAATAGATAATCAAAACAGATAACGTTGCAATCTTTACTACGTTTAAAAACTTTTCATTTACTTTAATGATTCGAGTTGTGTACAGGAATAGCATAGCCATCACAACTGCAATAGTTGCTAATACAGCTTGTAAAACAATACCTGGGTATTTATGTTCTATCATCGTAGAGATAAAACCGATTAAAACCCCTTCTAAGGTCGCATAAATAGGAGCTGTTAACCATGCTATTTTAGGAACTGATGCTGTTATCAATGAAATGACAAAACTGGCAATTAAAATACCAATGATTAGCCCTACAGATGTTTTCATTCCCATGGTACCATTCTGTATTTGCATAAACGAGTATAAACTCGCTCCTAATAACAGAATTAAATAGATAAATGTTTTTGCTACTGTTCCCCCTACTGTCATATGTTCTTCATTGATTGATGATTGCTGAAATTTTTCTTTATCTTTCAACATTGGATTTTTCAATGGAATAACCCCCTTTATTTGATATACCTTATATTAGATTTTAGTAGCAGGTTTTATAAATCAATTTGGTCGAATATAAGCAAAAAGGACGAAATTATATCATTCGCCCATTATCTACCTACTTATTCATTTGAGGAGAGTTTGTATTTCTCAAAGGTTTCTTCAAAAACCCCCAATTTGATAGTTGTAAAAATAGGAAGCTTTGAGTAAACCCAATCTGAATACTCCCGTATTAGTTCATATGCAATTTCACACATCTTATAATGTTCATCAAAATATGGAACTGATATTTTGATACGTTCCATAATAATCGCTAAACAAATCGGATGGTAAAAATGTTCTTTGTTTTCGATAACATAAGTATCAAACTCTGAATCTTCCATTTCCCCAATCGCAACTAAGCTATGTAAGTCTGCTAATTTTCTTATAAATACTTTATCTTCTTCTTCAATTTTTTTCGGTTTATTCATTGTAAGCATCCCTTTCTTTTATCAAACATAAACTCCCAAGAAACATTTCTTGAGAGCTTATGTATCTGTATTAATTTAATACTCGTGTTGCACTTGTTACACCACTTGGATTCATTTTAGAGATTTTAATTACATCTCCTGTTTGTGGTGCATGAATGTATTGACCATTACCAATATACATTGCTACGTGATGTGCAGGTTTTCCCCAGAAAATTAAATCTCCTGGCTGAACTTCACTTACAGGAATTTGCACACCTGCATTTTGTTGCTCTCTTGCAACCCTTGGTAATTTTACCCCTGCAACATTTTTAAAGATATATTGCATATATCCAGAGCAGTCAAATCCAGAAGGTGTTGTTCCTCCCCATACATATGGAAGACCAAGAAATTTTTTCGCTTCAGCAATTACATTTTGAGCTTTATCTGTAGATACAGGAGCTGTTGGAGCTGTTGGCACCGTAACAGATACTGGTGTTTTTACTGCACCTGCATTAGGCGTTGTAGCTTGTGCAGTTGAGTTGCTTTGAATTCCTGCAATCACTGGCGGTTGCACTGTAATACGGAATTGATTTTGCTCTTGTGATTGATTTTGAGCATCTGATTCCACTGGTTTTTGAGCTTCTAACTGAGCTTGGCGATTTCGTTCTACTTCTTCAGCTTTTAACTTTTGAATTTCCACTACTACCTGTGCTTTGTTTTCTTCGAGCTTTTGTTTTTCCGTCTCTACTTGCTCTTTACTCTCTTTTAATTTAACAGTCTCTTTATCTAAAACTTCTTTTTTCTCCTTTAAATCAATCTCTTTTTCTTTTAGAGAACCCATCATATCTGTATCAGCTTCTACAATCGTGTTGATGGCAGATACTTTGCTAATAAAGTCTGTAATTCCTTCAGAAGAAACAAGAGCATTAATATAACTGAATTTAGGAGCATTCTTTTCTTGAATTACACTTAATCTATTCTTAGAAATTCCTTTTGTACGTTCAAAGCTTTCCTGTGTTTTCGCTATATCCTCTTGTGCTTTTTCTACTTTTTTCCCCGACTTTTCAATGTCTTTTGTTAACTTATCAAGCTTTGTCATGGATTCGATAATCTCATTATCCATTTTTTGAACTTTCGTTTCTGCTTCTTCAATCTCAGGACTCGCAAATACCTGTAATGTATTAAATGATAATGCAGTAGCTAACGTTGCTAAAGCAATAACCTTTTTACTTTTCTTTCTCATAAACTATCATCTCCTTTTAATTTATATATATGTAATTTAAATTATTGTCATTTACTATAGTTTATGATATAAATTTTATTGACTAAAAACAACGTGATTATTGTTATGTAAACGACTCTTAACAGTTTGTAATGTTAGTGTAATGTTTCTGACAATTGATATTTTTTACAAAAAATAGCACCCTTTACAAAAAGAGTGCTACATGAACTATTGTTCTCGGAAATATTTCTCCCATTCTTTCATTTTTTCGAAAGATAATTTTCTTTCACCATCAATTGTAAATTTATCAATTCCTTTATCTTTAAAAACTTCAACAATTGGTTTCTTTCTATTGATAGTTTTGATTTGAATATCTGGGGTATCTAATTCTGTTCCTGTAATTAATTTTTTCGCTTTCTCTTTTGTGGTAAATAAGAATGCGAGATTTTCATAGTTTTTATAGACTGAGTTTTTTCTGTTAATTGTCAAATATGTTCTGGTTCTTTTATCCCATAAGGAATAGATACATGGTTCAAAAAAGAATAGGTTATAAAACTTGAAGTTTTCAGCTTTAATTTCATGCTTCGAAAATACATATTGTACCCTACCTTCTATTTCATTTAATAACCTAACTCTAATTCCTTTTTTATTATTGGATTGAGATAGGATTTCTTTTATGTATCCACGTTCTATCTCACCTGTGGATGTTTGAACTTCTACATACAACCCGACAATTAAATTTTTTTTAACTGTAACATCAATATCCATGATTCTCACCTCACTTTTTAAAGAATTATATGCAAATCTTTATATTAAAAATATATATTTCTGTTCTACTGCTTATAATAAGTAGATTTGAAAGAACAGGTATTTCATAAGGAATCTATTATACAAGGAGTGTTTTTATAATGAATACACATGAAACAAAGCAAATTTTATTGCAAGTTGCTCAAGAGATTAAAAATCATGGAGGTCGAACATTTTACGTTGGTGGTTATGTTCGAGATATGTTCATGAATAAGGAAAGTAAAGATATTGATGTTGAAATTTATGGTATTACACCTGAAACGTTACGCACTATCTTATCTCAGTTTGGATATGTTGATGAGTTCGGTGCTTTCTTCGGAATTTTAAAAATCTACGGAGTGGATATCGACTTCTCTATGCCTCGTAAAGAGGTAAAGACAGATGATGGCCATACAGGATTCGATGTTGTTGTAGACCCATTTTTGGACACGCTAACAGCCTCTAAACGTAGAGATTTCAGAATGAATGCTATTATGGTAGATGTGTTAACTGAGGAAGTAATTGACCACTTTAATGGTGTCTCTGACATTCAGTTAGGCATCATTCGTCACATTGATGAAAATACATTTATTGAAGATGAATTAAGAGCATTTCGAGCTTGTCAATTCGCTTCAAGGTTCAATTTCACAATTGCAGAAGAAACAATTGATTTATGTAAGGGATTTCGATTTTCTCTTCCACGAGAAAGAATTTTTGAAGAGTTTTTAAAAGCATTAATGAAAAGCGAAAAACCTTCCATTTTCTTTTTATATATGAGAGACATGCTTATCGTTAAAAAGTTGTTTCCTGAATTAGATGCATTAATTGGATGCCCTCAAAATCCCACCTTCCACCCTGAAGGTGATGTATGGACACATACAATGATGGTAATTGATGAATTAGCAAGCTTAAAGCATCTATCTTCAAATCCTCTTGCATTTATGTTGTTGGGACCTACCCATGACATGGGAAAACCTATTACAACTGTTATTCAGGAAGATGGACAGATAACAGCTCGTGGACATGCTGAAGAAGGTGTACCTGTTGCGAAGCAATTTTTGAAGAGAATTACCAATGACAAACGATTGATTAAAAAAGTTTTAAATATGGTAGAAAATCATATGAGACCAAACTCAATTGCATTTGGTTCAGACAAGGCTGTTCGAAAATTAATGGTTGCTACTAACATCAAAGACATTGTGTTGTTCGGGGAAGCAGACCATAAAGGTAGAGGTATTTCTGAAGAAAAGAAAGATTACACAGAAGTAAAAGAATGGTTCCATCAAAAAATAGAAAAATTACAAACAGTTGGAGAACAATCTACTATATCCCCTCTTGTTTCAGGAAAAGATTTAATTGATGCAGGATTAAAACCTGGTAAAGAATTCAGCATTTTACTGAAAAAAGCATTTGATTTACAAATTGAAAATGATTTATCAAAAGAAGAAATCCTTAAAAAAATATTGTTATAAGAGACCTATTTTAGGTCTTTTTTCTTGCTATTTACACAAATGTTGTTTATCCTTTTTTATTTTTGTTTTAATTTATCATTTATAAATACGGTACGTGAAATTTTTGAGTAGTAAAGAAAATATTTTTATCTATAATATATAGAATTTATAAAAAACAGGTATTGATTTTATCAATTTAATTAGAGGAGATGTTTCAATATGTACGCAAAGATAATTCTAAAAACAGGTGAGTATCATTTTAAAACAGAATCACATTATAGACCCGAAGAACTGGAAAAATTAATGAACAGAATAAATAATTGTTGGGAGCAATTTAAAAAAGACAAAGAAATTTCCGATGTTTTTATCAGTAAGGTCAATATAAAAGACAGATTCATCATTGAATACTTGGAGTGCTTCCAGAAATGGAAATTAACAGAAGCAGAAGATATTATTTCATTTGTTGACAATACTTCAAAAAAGAAACAATTTTATGTAAGTTTCATTTCGTTATGGCACTTAGGATTTTTCACTGTACCAAATAAAGATTTATTTAATACTCGTTGGGAATGCGACGTAAATGACCGACAAGTTTCTCACAAAGGATATTCATATCTATAATAAAAACATAAAAAAGAGGTTACCTGATTTTTTCAGGAACCTCTTTTTAAATAACCTCGTTGTTATATGCTTTTGATGTACACTTTGGACAAATGTGTTCACTCCAACCTACTTCACTTGCTAATGTGATAGATAAAGCATTTTGACCGTAAAATTGTTTTGTTTTTTCATCCCATAAATGCATAGTTGATTCTTCTTTACATGTCGGACATTTAATATTCTTACTCATATAAACCCTCTCCATTTCTTTTATTTTTATTTGTTATATTCATTATCTAATAAGTCTTTGTTATCATATATATTCCCAATCACTTCAATTGATTCAATAGAA
>NZ_JAKUFQ010000143.1:0-10541 GCF_022663475.1 Bacillus cereus group sp. BfR-BA-01382 | reverse complement strand
AAAATATGTTCCTATTACATTTGATATATTCCCTAATGCTAATAACTCAATTCCTATTTTATCAAGTAATTTACTTTGATTCTCTAAGCCTATATTTTGATTTTCTCTTTTTTCTTCCCCGTCATCATACTTGCTCGCAATGATTTGTAATATATACCCGAGGGCTTGTAATGAGCTCCCTACAATAACAAGGTCCGATTCAACTTTCTCTTCTCCAATAAATCCTCTTGTCGTCCCAATAGCAGCTGTAAGGTTCCCTCCCACTTGAAACCATGCCCCTGTCACTTTTAAACCGCGTGGATTCATTTTTATCACCTATTTAAATATTTTCTAAAGCTTTCAAAACAAACAAATCTCACCCTTAATCGTTTATTTTATTTTTCATATGTGATTTTGTGAATGATATAATGTACTACCAATATAAAAAAGCACCTTAAAGGTGCTTTTTTATATGCATGCTGGACATGTCAACGAATCTCCATTTTTATCTATTGTTATATTCAATATATATTGAATTGCTTTATGTGACCAAGTTTCAGGTGTAGGTGATTCATTTATATATTGTGGAGCACATGACTTCAGCATTGGAGTACTAATACTCCCTCCAGGATCTAAAGCAACTACAGCCATGCCATAGGGTAATTCCAGGGCCATAGATTTAGTGATACCTTCAATAGCAAATTTCGAGGCACAATATGGCGCAAGCTCAGCCTCACCTTCTCTTCCCCAACTAGAACTCATATTAATGATAATCCCTTCTTTCCTAACTACCATTGCTGGAACAAACGCTCTTATTACATTTACTACACCATTCACGTTTACATTCATTACATTTTCAAATTCTTGAGCCGTAATTTTCCAAAGTTGTGCATTTTGATTTACAATCGATGCATTATTTATTATCAGATTGGGAGCCTTATGTCTATTAAGTATATAATTTGCCCAATTGTTAACTTGCTGAGAATCTGAAATATCAATTACTTGGAAATCATGTATTTTACTGTACTGTTTTTTTAGTTCTTCAATTTTATCTTTTGAGCGTCCACAACCATATATGTTCCACCCTAATTCATGAAATCGATCAACCATCGCACGTCCTAACCCTTGTGTCACACCTGTAATAATTACAGACTTACCAATTTCTTTTCTCTTCATTTCGCTCATCCTCCTTCCCTATATATTACTCTCTTCATTTTTATTCAGCCATTTACTATAGTATCAACTCAACTCATACTTTAGTAATAGTTTTGATATTGCATACATAAACAAAAAAAGTAACCATCATGGTTACTTTTTGCTACCTATCTAAAAATTCATTGTTTATTTCATTATTGTTTTTACATTTCAACTTCTCTTTTCCACATTTCTCACACTAGTAAATATAAACTACACCTAATGTACCTTTTTTTAAAATCCTCATTATCCTGCATCTTAATAAAAATATATTTATGTTTACAATGCGATTCACCCAAATAATTTTTAAACCACTTTTTCAACACAACACATTCCACCTTTATGATAGAACCTTTATTTAGCTGCCTTATGACATACTTTTATTTAAATGTTCAATCTCATATTGCAATTTTTTAAATTGCTCAAAATGCATGGTAATAGATTGACTACTACCATAATCAACATTTTGTTTCACTAATATAACACCCGTATCATGAAAAAGCGCTTCAAGTTCTTTCCTAATAGAAACTTTCGCAATATGAGCTGTTTTAATTGCAGATAAAATTGCAATTTCATTAAACTTTAATTTTATTTCATTTGGACAAAATGCGTCTTCAACTAATATAACTTCATTACTATAAATTAGTGCAACAAGATTACTTGATTTGGCATCTGTTAAATCAACTTTTTTCATAATATCTTTCATTACATTTTGCCTCCTTTATTTTCATATATATTAATTATACAAATTTTTCAAAAAAAATACTCAACTTTATTATATTAATTTTAACACACTTTTATTGAAATCCATGCTCCAAACGTTTTACTATCCCACAATTTTTATTGTATGAACCATCTGGACTATAACTCCATATAGTAATGTTAACAACTTATTATAAAGCAGGTGAAAATTATGCCATCAGTTGTAGGAAATTTAGTTGTACAAAATAGTAATGGTTCATTTAACTTAGGTGATTTCTACAACGTTTCTCCGAAAGAAAATACGAAAGCTTATAATGGCTCCGGCGCATCAAACGTTGGTTTTGTTGTTAATACTTTTAGCGGTGTTAGCGCGACCAATACATTTGATTCTGACCTTGCAGATCAAAACCAAGTGGGTACAGCCTAATCTTATGTTTAACTTTCTGTATAGAAAATTTTAATTTGTCTATACTATAATCAGGCTGTTTGACAGCTCTTGTTGATTTTGGAGTACCCTATCTTTTTCTCCCTTTCCCTGGGGCTCAGCAGCTAGCGCGAAGCTAGCTGCTTTTTCTTGTATTATTTATTTCATAAATCAGAAATAAAAGAAGCTGCCATTTAATATTCAGCTTCTTTTACGTTATTTCAATAATATCCATAGCGTTAAATACGTAAGTTTTATAAAAGGCGTCTGTACAAATTACAAATTGTTTTACCGGATTAATATGTACAACTGTCATGTAGCTTGTTAATATGTAGCCATCTTCAAAATATGTTACCAATATTTCTTTCTCAGACAGTAATGAATTTAATAATTTATCAGAAATTCTCTCTTTTGCTTCATTTGTTAAAAGCGGTTTTTGTACTTTTAATTTCTCTCCAATAATCTTTCTCATATTTAAAAGTTGTTCGGATATTACTGTAAACGGAACCCACTCTCTTTCTTCTTTTTGTATCTTTACATCGTTCATTTTTTATCTCCTTGATCATTTATACATTTATTTAGTCATACTATCCCTTAGTTATTTTTAATACTCACTAAACTCGGATTTACTTCTAAATTATAATTAGGTTATCCCTCTAAGGAACATTAGTTCTTATTATACACGAACTTACGTTCTTTTGAGAAGAGCCATACTTATTATTTTTTAACAAAAAACACAATTTTATTTACCTCTATACTTTCTTTTTCCTTTATCAAATAAACTTCTCATTTCTTATGTAAAATGAAATACATATAACAACTAAAAAGCGACTTCACACAAAGTGAAATCGCCTTTTTCTAAAAAATATTTCAAATTTTATTTTTCTATCCTAACTAATGTTCTTTCTGGAATACATAATTCATCTATATTAAAATGATTTATTTTTAATTTCAATTCCCCTACTCATTCCTTACCTTCATCACCAACCCAACAACTAAATAATTCGAAATAGTCTCCATCTTCCAAATAGCCTTCCATAATCTTGCATAAAGTTAAAAGTTTTTCTTTCGCTTCTTTTTTCCTTTACGTTTTGCCACTCGACAAATTCAATTCCCCAACTAGTTGAAACCTCATATGTGAAATTTGTTTGGAATTGATACTCTTGTACAATTTCAAGCATACTTTCATCTGAAAAACACGGTCCAAAAACAATTACATCATTAGAATCTGGAACCGTTAACTGAATTTCTACATTACAGCCTATGTAACTAGCTAAACTCATTTTATACTCCTCCAATATTCGTATAAAAAATACTTCATAGTATATTTATTCATATATAAAATCCCTACCCAAACAAAAAAGTTTTAAATTTTTTCGTTTATTAACCATCTATAACTGAAAACATATACTATGATGAACGAACTCACAAAGCATAAGAAAAGAGAACATTTACAACACTCTCTTTTCTTACATACTCTATGAAACTTTGCAAAACTGAATCAGTGATTTTTATTATTATATTTTATTACATAGGTTGTACTATTATATGTAACTCTCTCTCTGTATCCGATTTTTTCGGATGACGAAAATAATTAAGTTCGTACTTTAACACTTTATACTTAACCATCCCTATTTTAATCCCTTTCGTTTCTTTTAATATTGCTAATAAATCACTTATATTTTCATCATATGACTCAAAAATTTTCGCGCCGCCCTCTCCCTGAAAGATTACTTTCATATATTCTCTCCACCTTAATTTATTGATATGGTAAATGACGCGTTTAAAGCGATTCATTCTTTATCCTAAAATTTTCATACTAAAAAGAACATCCTTTCCAATCGAATGCTCAGCTTTTTACTAATTATCCACGTTAAATATTTATTCAAAAACATTATATGTATTATTTTGTAAATTATGTTCGATACCCATTATTAAAGAGTAAATATATGTAACAAACTTGCATAATGAAAACCGTATCATATCTACTTCCATTGAAATAATTATAATTCCTTTAATTTAAACCCATAATTTCCCATTGTAATTCTTAATATTTAAATGTAATATTGTATTGTCTTACTATCTATTTATAACTCACACACTAATTAGAAAAGGGAACTCTATATGAGTTCCCTTTTCTAGTTATGATTACAGTCATTATTTCTTTTCTAGAAATTTAAATGTATCTTTAAATTCTTTATTATTCACTTTAATATTAGCATCTTTCAATAAATCATTGACTACTTGTTGTTTCCATTTACCTGTCGTATCTTCTAGTCTTTGTTGTTCTAAATCTTTACGAATTTTATCTTTTACTTCATCAAATGGCTTCAATTCTTTTTTATCCGTCACTTTAATAATATGGTAACCGTAAGTTGTTTTAACTGGATCACTTACTTGGCCTGCATCTAATTTATACGCAGCTTCCTCAAATTCTTTCACTGTTTGCCCAGGAGCAAAACCAGATATTTCCCCGCCCTGTTCCTTTGAACCAGTATCTTCTGAATACTGTTTTGCTAAGGCAGCAAAATCTTCACCATTATTTACTTTCTCCTTTATTTCTTTAGCCGTTTTTTCATCTTTCACTAAAATGTGACTTACTTTCATTTCTGGTTTATAGTTATCTTTCACATCTTTTTCTGTAACTGTTGCTTTGATTGCTTTCTCAAATGCAATTTCTGGCTTCATTTTTTCTTTTAATTCATCTTCATTTTTCAATCCAAGTTGTTCTAAAGTCGATTTAAAGTTCTCACCCATTTTATCTTTTGCTTCTTCTACTTTCTTTTTTGCTTCCTCATCTGAAACTTTATATTTATCTAGCAATGCCTTACTTAACATCATTTGATATAAAGTACTTTCTCCATATTGTTGTCGTAATTCTTTACTTAATTCTTTCTCTGTAACATTTCCTACTTTTGATGTTACTACGTTGTCTGAGGAACCACATGCAGATAATGCTAGCATCAAGCATGAAATAATCGTTCCAATAAATATCTTTTTCTTTTTCAATTCAAATACCTCACTTTTATCATTATGCAAATTAACTATACACAGTCATTGTGAAAACAGTGTGTTTTCTACATGTAATTCATTTCATATGAGTAGACTATGCATCATGTATTTTCATTTTTAAATATAAAGAGTTTTCTTACTATGTATAGTAAGAAAACTCTTTATATGCTCCAAAAAAATATAACTTCTATAGTTACTTAATAATTACATGTTCTTCAGGTATCCAACTATTCTGCCCGATATCTACCGCATTTCCCACTCTATCCCACACTCGAAAAGATGTCGATCCATCTATATTTCCTTTATAATTCATACATTCAGGCTCTTCATAATAATTTACTCTGTAGCCGACAGGATATTTCGAAGTTGCATAAAACCATTTCACCTTAAAATGTTTTAAATATGCCCACTGCTTATCGTTCCCTAAACAAATCATATCTTGCTCACCGCCTCCCCAATAACCTGTTAAGATTAAATATGGAATTTTCTGAGTGAGTGCACCTGTAAATTGAGGATTCATAGGGTTCTCATATAAATTTATTCCGTATCCATCAGGATATTTCGAAACTGCAATACCAATGCCATTCGGTTGCTGTGTATACACTATGTTAGGTTGATTTGCTTTGTTCGAATCTATAAACCAAGAAAGTGACTTATTTCCTACTAATCGATTCAGATCACATTTCCCAACCCCAGGAACATTCCCTGAATCCGTATATTGCCAAATATCACATGGATATGCTGGCTTATTCCCTCCATAACGAGGGATCCATACGAAATCAGCTTCAATATTACGTGCTCCAAATGATAAATACATGTGATGCCCTACATATAATCCTACTTTTTCCGCACCTAAACGGCGTAATTCATCAATAAATGCCTGTGTCCCGCCTTGCATATCTGCCATCGTTTGAACTTCTACGTCCGCCACCCAAAACTTAGCTGATTGATCACCACGATTCCAAAAATCTTGTGCCTCTTTCTTTGCATCAGCAATAGATATAAAACGGCAAAAAGCATAATTACCGAATGGGATACTATACTTTTTCATTTCACTAACATAATTTTGATACATAAAATCCACCGTATTAGAGCCATCTTGAACTCTAACTATCACTAAATCTAGCTGAGATGCTGCAATATCCCAATTGATAGTTCCATTCCATTTTGAAATATCTACAATATAACCCATACATTCCAGCTCCTTTTTAATGTCTTATTCATAGCTTGTTTTATTGTAAGCCTTATCTCTCTAAAACTAGCTATCTATAATATAAATAAAAAGAATCGTTACTGTTTTTCAAAATATATTCTCTTTCAGAAATATTTCTATTAGCTTTAACATGTATGTCACAAAAAATATTATCATATTCGAAATATACCTTACTATTTGTTATGTAGTCTCATCCTATCAATTTAGGTATTGATCATTTTTACGGATATTAGAAAAAATCCTCCTATAATATTAACTTAAAACTTCCAGTATCAATTCCCTTTCAGTTAATAAAAATCATTCCTCATTTTCTATATATTCTTAAATCAAAATTACTATCTTTCCATGAAATATGAGATTTAGAAAAATTTTAATTAATTGAAAATTATTCCTGTTAACCTACAATTGTCCAACCTGAACACTATTGGTGCATAAAAAAGACATTTTCTATTACTGAAAATGTCTTTTTATAGTCTAATAAAACAATTTTGGTGTTAAATCTTTATTTTGTAATTGTGTATTTTCACTGTTCATAACACAACTTGTAGAAAATAATATTGGGCTATCACAAACCTCATCATTCATTACATCACGAAATACATTGGCAGCAACACCTGTAAACGTTTGACATAAGTTAGAAATATCGTCATTGAAAAACTGAATGACTTCCGCAGTGAACACCGGAAAGACAACATTCGGTCCGCCAGGGAACTGAGGCTGTACCACAACTTGTTCAAAATAAGGATTGTTTTCTAGTGCTACTTGAAATAAATGAGCTATTTCAAATGCATCTAGTGGACAAGGAAATGGATTTACAATTTCATTCTCATTATTCGTTACAATAACTGTCACACTTACATTCCCAAATTGTACAAAAGATTTTAAAAACGTTGCTAACGCTCTCGCTTTTTCATTACTTAACGCATGCACTAAAATAATATAATTACCACCAACAGGAATAAGTGGCCCAACTGTAACAGTTGGATCAGCACCTATTGAATTTTTTAATTCATTAAAATATGTGATCCACGGTGGCGAAAGCTGAGCTTGTACATTTTCTTCCACTATTTTATACTACCTCCTTATACAATTCTTACTAACATGATATGTAACAAATTAAAAAATGTATTAGTTATATTAACTATTTTCGTATTTATTGATTATATTAATTAAACATTTTATTTCGCATTCTCAATTTCCCTTTTACATCTTTAAGCACTTTTACTACTATGAAATTCTTTATTATAAGCAAATCCACTGAAATTTCATATTATACTAATACGACTCTATATCCATTAAATTATAATACTCAATATTAGGAGCTGATTTCATGGAAAAAAAGCCTATCGTGTTCAAAATCCCACCAAATTCAAAGCTAAAAGTTACATTTTTCGGTCCTTGTAACGAAGTAATTACAAATGTGTCTATTATTAATCAACTATGCACCCCAAAATGTCAAACTATCACGCAATATCCAGACTTTAAGAAATATGTAACTGAAGTACGATCGTTATCCCGTTGTTAGTCCGCATAATGCACGATTTTCACAACTTTGTTACCTAAAATAACTGAGAAAGAAAATGACTGCATTCCTAGACTAAAATTACTCATTTTATGATATTCCATTGATAATTCATTGATTTTTTACACGTTTTTATTAAAAGGACATATATTATCGTATGGAGATTATCCACTCATAAAACCTATCTTTCTTTGGAGCGTACTTATTATGTATGCTCTTTTTTTATGTAACCGTCCCCTTCTAAATTGACCAACAATATATTAAAATTCTTTATGTACTCAAGGAGGTCAAATATGTTCAAGCTGCATCCAATACTACTCATCTTAGGATTGATTTTGTTTTTATATAGTGTAATCGCCTTTATGTTATTCTTTTCAGTGTACTAGCATTCCCTACACAAATTTATGTTCAATATGTAATTTCTATATAGTAAAGAAAAAACGTAATGATGCGATCTTTTATGTATTTCGTCTTTCTTGTTCTATAAAAAAACTAGTAAACTTACTAACACTGAGTTTTCACAAGCATGTTACTTATTTACATATTATTTTTTTCATTATCTGAATAAGGTTAAAGCCTCTACAAATTAAACTACACTTTTACCTGTTTACTTATATATTTTAGAAAAACAATAATAATCCCCCACCATTTGGTAAGGGGATTAACTAAACCTACTAAAAAACATTTAATGATCTGTTTTATTTAATTGGAGAAGGAAATCTTGCCGCTTCAAAGTGAACCGTATTTAAACCATTAACATTTTGTACAATTACGCCCGCAATACTACTTTCTGCAAAAACTTCAACTGAATCTCCTGCTTCTAATTGAAGAATAGTAGTTACTGAAACATCATTATTAAAAAATACTCCTGTTCCAAAGAAATCATTATCTATCGCTATTGCTAGATTTCCATTTACACGAATTTCTACTCTAGCTCTGTAATTCACATTAAAATCATTTGGAGAAAATGTTATATTTCCTAATACACTATATACCCCTCTAGTTTTCGGAGTGAAAATGGATGTTACTGGATTATATTCATTCGCTAGATCAAATTGTTCATTTTGAAATAATACTTTAACAGGAGTATTTGCTAGAACAGGTTGATTAACTGTATTCACAGCTCTAAATGCCGATGCCCTTACAAACTCCTCTTTCTTATCATCACAACACTTCACCTTTACATACTTCCTATCACATTTACTACTTTTTCTATAACAATCATGACTTTCCTTTTTGTAATCTTTACAATACTTACAGTAATAATAAGACATAGTTAGTCCCCCTTTACACTTATTTTTATATAGTATGCTATATAGATTAGAATAGCTTGGACGACCTGTTACTATTTTTAATAGAGTAAAAAAACCTCACCATTTCGGTGAGGATTTACCTTTAAGCTTCTGTAAACTCAATGTTTAATGACTTTATTTAATCGGAGAAGGAAATCTTGCTACTTCAAAATGTGCACCATCTTCTAAAGGACTTAAAACTCCATCTATACTACTTTGTGCATAAACCTCAACTTCATCCCCTGCATTCAATTGAACAATCGTCGAAACACTTACTACATTTCCAAAACTTATTGGACCAAAAAAGTCATTATCTATAGCTATCGCTGCGTTTCCATTCACACGAATTTCTACACGCGCTCTATAATTTAAAGTTGGATCGTTTGGAAAGAAACCAATCGTTCCAATAATAGAATATACTCCTTTAGTCTTCGGCATAAAAATAGATGTTGCTGGATTATACTCATTCGCTAAATCAAATTGTTCATTTTGAAATAACACTTTCACAAAAGTATTAGCAGGAACATTTTGATTCACAGTATTTCTAGCTCTAAATGCCGATGCTCTAACAAGATTGTCCTTGTTATCATGGCACTTACTAGTGTTCTTACAACAATCATGGTGCTTCTTTTTATACTCCTTACAATACTTACAGTAGTAATAACAAGACATACTAATTCCCCTTTCAAACTTATTACTACATATTATGTAAGATTGATTTATAAGGTTTGGACTAGCTATTTTTATTGTTCATAAGGGCGCTATTAACCTGCACCCTTATTTATATACACCACTTCATTCCTTACTAGTTATAAGTTGTATACAGTTCCATATGGAATAGTAAGAAAAGAACTTCCATACGGTGTAACATGATGTACTGGGTAAAAATACTCTACGGATGAGTAATATGGTTGTACTCCTTGCTGCTGCATTTGCATTTGTTGTTGCATTTGTAATGCTTGTTGAATAGCTTGGACTGTACTTTGTGCTCCACTATACGTTATAGACGTACCGTACGCTGGTCGCATGCCAGCTTGAGAATTAAAATATGAATAAAACATGATTTTCAACTCACTTCCATATAATTTGTTACAAATTATATTATGATTCTTTATTTCAGTGGGTACTATAAAGCTAGTCCGCTCGCTTATATTCAAATGACAAAATAAAAAAGTAGCTGCTAGACTACCTCGAATTCTTCTT
>NZ_JAKUFQ010000142.1:0-10896 GCF_022663475.1 Bacillus cereus group sp. BfR-BA-01382 | reverse complement strand
AGCCTCCAGCTTTGCTAGCCTTAATCTCTGGCCCTTTGATAAAGTACATTTGAGCAATACCAAAGATATTACCAACAACCCAGTAAAGTGATAATGCAGCTGGGAAGTTAATTGCAAAGATTAAAATCATAATCGGCATAAGCCAAAGCATCATTGCCATTTGCGGATTTTGACCAGCTGTTCCTGCCATTGCAAGCTTTTGCTGAATAAATGTCGTAATTGCTGCAACAACCGGTAAGATATAGAACGGATCTGCCTGTCCTAAATCAAACCATAAAAATGTATGTTCACTAATTGCTGTTGTTCTCATAATCGCATGATAAAACGCGAATAAAATAGGCATCTGAACAAATATCGGTAAACATCCTGCCAATGGATTTACACCATTCTTTTGATATAACTGCATCATTTCTTGTTGTAGTTTTTGCTGTGTTGCTTGATCTTTAGAACTATATTTCTCTTTTAACTTCACCATTTCTGGTTGTAACGCTTGCATTGCTTTTGTACTCTTTGTTTGTTTAATCATTAATGGTAATAATGCAAAACGAATGATAAGAGTTGTAATAACAATTGCTAAACCGTAATTACTGTTAAATAAGTCGGCAAAATACGTGATTAACTGAGAAAGCGGATATACGAAATATTCATTCCAAATCCCAGTACTTTTCGATGTAATCGGCTGACCCGTTTCACTACAACCGGTGGCAATCGCCATTAATGCAACGACCATGGCTAGTAAACCTAATTTCTTTTTCAAAGCCTACTCCTCCTTGTATCGGTATGTATATAGTGTAATTCATTTCCTTACGCTACTTTTTTATTCTTTTCATACCAGAGCGTTTAAAGACATGAATTAAGCTTTTCTTTACTTCTTCATATGTCATCTCTGCACAAGGCTTCCTTGCTATTATAACAAAATCTTTTCCAGAATCTATCTCATCTTTTAACTCTGTAATAGCTTGACGGACCATGCGCTTAATTCGATTACGAACTACTGCATTTCCTATTTTCTTGCTAACAGAAAGGCCGATGCGAAAGTTTGGCTGTTCTTCTTTATCCAATTGGTATACAACAAACTGACGATTCGCATTTGATTTTCCTTTTTGAAAAACCGCCTGGAATTCATCATTCTTCTTTATACGATGTTTTTTCTTCATATCAATTGACACTCCTGTATTTCATCAGCGGAAATTCACTATTATTAGAAAAAAAGACCACTGAACGATCAGTGGTCTACGCAGATAATACTTTTCTTCCTTTACGACGACGAGCTGCTAGCACTTTACGTCCGTTCGCTGTGCTCATACGGCTGCGGAAACCATGTACTTTGCTGCGCTTACGTTTATTTGGTTGGTAAGTTCTTTTCATTATATGACACCTCCCTGAGGAATATCTGTTAAAGACAGTCCTATAAATTATAGTTAATCAACTAGGAAAATGTCAATGGTTCTAGAAATTTTCATCAAATATTCATTTTGAACCTATTCACATACTTTTTCACATCATCTATATTTCCTTGTGGATAAATGTTTTTTCACGTTTTTTATATCCACAAACTTTTTTCCCACTTTTACACAGTATATCGTGTTGTGGACAAGTTTATTCCACAAGGTATTGATTTTGTGGATAACTTTCTTAAATTCATTGCTATAGCCACTTTTTTTTGATATTATAGTTGTGTTTTCACTTTGAATAAGTTTTCCACATCTTTATCTTATCCACAATTTGTGTATAACATGTGGACAGTTTTAATCACATGTGGGTAAACAGTTGTCCACATTTGGTTTTTTTGTCGAAAACCCTATCTCATATACAAACGACGTTTTTAGGTTTTAAAATACGTTTCGTATAAATATACATTTTATATTTATTAGGTTGTACATTTGTTGCGCAGCCTTATTCTTTTACCATCTTAGTAAAGGAGGGACACCTTTGGAAAATATCTCTGATTTATGGAATAGTGCCTTAAAAGAATTAGAAAAAAAGGTAAGCAAGCCTAGTTATGAGACATGGTTAAAATCAACAACGGCTCATAACTTGAAGAAAGACGTATTAACGATTACAGCTCCAAATGAATTTGCTCGTGACTGGCTAGAATCTCATTACTCAGAACTAATTTCAGAAACACTATACGATTTAACAGGGGCAAAATTAGCAATTCGCTTTATTATTCCCCAAAGTCAAGCGGAAGAGGACATTGATCTTCCTCCAGTTAAGCGGAATCCAGCACAAGATGATTCAGCTCATTTACCACAGAGCATGTTAAATCCAAAATATACATTTGATACATTTGTTATCGGCTCTGGTAACCGTTTTGCCCATGCAGCTTCATTAGCTGTAGCCGAGGCGCCAGCTAAAGCGTATAATCCACTCTTTATTTACGGGGGAGTTGGGCTTGGAAAGACGCATTTAATGCACGCGATTGGCCATTATGTAATTGAACATAATCCAAATGCAAAAGTTGTATATTTATCATCAGAAAAATTCACGAATGAATTTATTAACTCTATTCGTGATAATAAAGCTGTTGATTTTCGTAATAAATATCGCAATGTAGATGTTTTATTGATAGATGATATTCAATTTCTTGCTGGAAAAGAACAAACTCAAGAAGAGTTTTTCCATACATTTAATGCATTACACGAAGAAAGTAAACAAATTGTAATTTCTAGTGATCGACCACCAAAAGAAATTCCAACTTTAGAAGATCGTCTTCGTTCTCGCTTTGAATGGGGACTTATTACAGATATTACGCCGCCAGATTTAGAGACACGAATTGCAATTTTACGCAAAAAAGCAAAAGCTGAAGGGCTTGATATACCAAATGAAGTTATGCTTTATATCGCAAATCAAATTGATTCAAATATTCGCGAATTAGAAGGTGCACTTATCCGAGTTGTAGCTTATTCATCTTTAATTAATAAAGATATTAATGCTGATTTAGCAGCTGAAGCACTTAAAGATATTATTCCAAATTCTAAGCCGAAAATTATCTCTATTTATGATATTCAAAAAGCTGTCGGAGACGTTTATCAAGTAAAATTAGAAGATTTTAAAGCGAAAAAACGTACAAAATCAGTTGCGTTTCCTCGCCAAATTGCAATGTATTTATCACGCGAACTTACGGATTCCTCTTTACCAAAAATAGGTGAAGAATTTGGTGGACGTGATCATACAACAGTTATCCATGCCCATGAAAAAATTTCTAAACTACTAAAAACCGATACGCAATTACAAAAGCAAGTTGAAGAAATTAATGGTATTTTAAAGTAGTAGCTGAATAGTGTGAATAACTTACCTTGTTTTACGCACAGTCTATCCACATGTAGATAGACTGTTTTTACATCCTTCAAAGGGGTTATCCACATATCCACAAGCCCTATTACTATTACTACTATTTTTTATCTTTATTAATTAAATAAAATCTTATACTTACCGGAGGTTTTTCTTTATGCGTTTTACAATACAAAAAGACTATCTTGTAAGAGGTGTACAAGATGTAATGAAGGCAGTTTCTTCTCGTACAACAATCCCCATCCTTACGGGAATTAAAGTTGTAGCTACTGAAGAAGGGGTTACATTAACAGGAAGCGATGCTGATATTTCTATTGAATCGTTTATTCCAGTCGAAGAAGATGGAAAAGAAATCGTAGAAATAGCTCAATCAGGAAGCATTGTTTTACAAGCAAAATATTTTAGTGAGATTGTAAAAAAACTACCTAAGGATACTGTCGAAATTTCTGTGGAAAATCATTTTATGACAAAAATAAAATCTGGAAAATCAGAGTTTAACTTAAATGGTTTAGATTCTGCAGAATATCCGTTATTACCACAGATTGAAGAACATCATGTATTTAAGATACCAACAGATTTACTTAAGCATATGATTAGACAAACTGTATTTGCAGTTTCTACTTCTGAAACAAGACCAATCTTGACAGGTGTAAACTGGAAGGTATATAACAGCGAGTTAACTTGTATTGCAACAGATAGTCATAGACTGGCACTTCGAAAAGCGAAAATCGAAGGACATAATATTGCAGATGAATTTCAAGCTAATGTTGTTATTCCAGGTAAGAGCTTAAACGAATTAAGTAAAATTCTGGATGAGTCTGAAGAGATGGTAGATATTGTAATAACTGAGTATCAAGTATTATTCCGTACAAAGCATTTATTATTCTTCTCAAGATTGTTAGAAGGAAATTATCCAGATACGACACGTTTAATTCCAGCAGAGAGTAAAACGGATATTTTTGTAAATACAAAAGAATTCCTACAAGCAATTGATCGTGCTTCACTATTAGCGAGAGATGGCCGCAATAACGTTGTCAAATTATCAACTTTAGAGCAAGAAATGCTAGAGATTTCCTCGAATTCACCAGAAATTGGAAAAGTTGTCGAAGAAGTACAATGTGAAAAAGTAGATGGAGAAGAGTTAAAAATATCTTTTAGTGCAAAATATATGATGGATGCATTGAAAGCTCTAGATAGTACAGAGATTAAAGTTAGCTTTACTGGGGCGATGAGACCGTTCTTAATTCGTACAGTAAATGATGATTCAATTATTCAATTAATTTTACCGGTTCGTACTTACTAGGTAAGGAATAAGGGTTGCTAGTTTAAAGATGCTAGTGGCCCTTATTTGATTTTTGGGTATTACTTTCCTAATGTTAGTTTATTTAGTACAATGAAAGAATGAACACTTTCAGAAAGTGAGCGATTTTATGAAACATATTAAAATTTCAACAGAGTATATTACACTAGGACAATTTTTAAAGTTAGCTGATGTAATTGATACAGGTGGCGCTGTAAAATGGTTTTTACAAGAATATGAAGTGTACGTGAACAACGAACTTGAAAATAGAAGAGGTCGCAAACTATATGCGAATGATGTTATTGAAATTCCAGGAAGCGGAACTTTCCAAGTTCAGGCATAAAGGGGGAGCCCTTTGTTTATTTCAGAAATACAATTAAAAAACTATCGCAATTATGAAAAATTAGAGCTTTCCTTTGAAGATAAGGTAAATGTAATTATCGGCGAAAATGCACAAGGGAAAACAAACTTGATGGAAGCTATTTATGTTTTAGCGATGGCGAAATCTCATAGAACCTCTAATGATCGCGAACTTATCCGCTGGGATGAAGAGTTTGGTCAAATAAAAGGGAAATTACAAAAAAGAAACAGTTCTTTGTCTTTGGAATTAAATATTTCGAAAAAAGGTAAAAAGGCAAAATTAAATCAACTTGAACAACAAAAGTTAAGTCAATATATTGGCGTGATGAACGTTGTCATGTTTGCCCCAGAAGATTTAAATCTTGTAAAAGGAAGCCCTCAAGTAAGAAGACGCTTTTTAGATATGGAATTAGGACAAATAGCTCCTATATATTTGTATGAATTAAGTCAATATCAAAAGGTGCTCACGCAACGAAATCACTTGTTGAAAAAAATGCAAGGGAATAGTAAGAATGAGGAAACGATGTTGGATGTATTTACACTTCAACTAATTGAGCATGGTGCGAAAATACTGCAAAAACGTTTTGAATTTTTGCATTTGCTACAGGAATGGGCAGCTCCAATTCATCGCGGTATAAGCCGTGGATTAGAAGAGTTAGAAATTGTCTATAAACCAAGTGTAGATGTATCAGAATCAATGGATTTGTCGAAAATAAAAGAAGTATACTATGAAAGTTTTCAATCTGTGAAACAACGTGAAATTTTCCGTGGTACGACTTTAATTGGTCCTCATCGTGATGATTTACAATTCTTCGTTAATAGTAAAAATGTTCAAGTCTTTGGTTCGCAAGGGCAACAACGAACGACCGCACTATCCCTAAAATTAGCTGAAATTGAATTAATTTATTCAGAGGTTAAAGAATATCCAATCCTTTTGCTGGATGATGTTTTATCAGAATTAGACGATTATCGTCAATCACATCTGTTAAATACAATTCAAGGAAAGGTGCAAACATTTGTTACAACGACGAGTGTCGACGGAATTGAACACGAAACATTAAAAGATGCGAAAACAATTCATGTAACGAACGGCACGGTAGATTGTGAAATAGATAGGGCATAAACCCCTGTTTAAATGGAAAAGTAGGTGATCTTTGTGTCAATGGAACAAAAACAAATGCAAGAAAATGCATATGATGAAAGTCAGATACAGGTACTTGAAGGACTAGAGGCAGTTCGGAAACGTCCGGGTATGTATATTGGATCTACGAGTGGAAAGGGACTTCACCACCTTGTATGGGAGATTGTCGATAATAGTATCGATGAAGCGTTAGCAGGATATTGTGATGAAATTAACGTTAGTATCGAAGAAGATAATAGTATTCTTGTAACGGATAATGGACGTGGTATTCCAGTTGGTATACAAGAAAAAATGGGACGTCCTGCAGTAGAGGTTATTATGACTGTCCTCCACGCTGGTGGTAAATTTGGCGGTGGCGGTTACAAAGTTTCTGGTGGTTTGCACGGTGTTGGTGCATCTGTTGTAAATGCCTTATCAACAGAATTAGAAGTATTTGTACATCGTGATGGTAAAATCCATTACCAAAAATACGAAAGAGGTATTCCGGTTGCAGATTTAAAAGTCATCGGTGATACAGATAAGACTGGAACAATAACTCGCTTTAAACCGGATCCAGAAATTTTTAAAGAGACGACAGAATATGAATTCGATACGCTAGCGACTCGTATGCGTGAGTTGGCGTTTTTAAATCGTAATATTAAATTAACAATTGAAGATAAACGTGAACATAAGCAAAAGAAAGAGTTCCACTATGAAGGTGGAATTAAATCATATGTTGAACATTTAAATCGTTCAAAACAACCAATTCATGAAGAGCCTGTATATGTAGAAGGTTCAAAAGATGGTATTCAAGTTGAAGTTGCGCTTCAATATAACGAAGGATATACAAATCATATTTACTCATTTACAAATAATATTCATACGTATGAAGGTGGTACACATGAGGTAGGATTTAAAACTGCCTTAACACGTGTGATTAACGATTATGGTCGTAAAAATAACATTTTAAAAGATGCGGATAGTAATTTGACTGGTGAAGATGTTCGTGAAGGTTTAACAGCAATTGTGTCAATTAAACATCCAAATCCACAATTTGAAGGGCAAACGAAGACGAAACTTGGAAATAGTGAAGCGAGGACGATTACGGAGTCAGTATTCTCTGAGGCTTTTGAAAAATTCTTACTGGAAAATCCCAATGTTGCACGTAAGATTGTAGATAAAGGAACGATGGCAGCACGTGCGCGTGTAGCAGCTAAAAAAGCTCGTGAGCTAACTCGCCGAAAGAGTGCTTTAGAAGTTTCAAGTTTACCAGGGAAATTGGCAGATTGTTCTTCTAAAGATCCAGCAATTAGTGAAATTTATATCGTAGAGGGTGACTCTGCGGGTGGATCTGCAAAACAAGGACGCGATCGTCATTTTCAAGCAATTTTACCGCTGAAGGGTAAAATTATTAATGTTGAAAAGGCACGCTTAGATAAGATTTTATCAAATGATGAAGTTCGTACAATTATTACGGCGATTGGTACAAATATTGGTGGGGACTTCGATATCGAAAAAGCACGCTATCATAAAGTTATTATTATGACCGATGCCGATGTTGATGGTGCGCATATTCGTACCCTATTATTAACGTTCTTCTATCGTTATATGCGTCAAATAATTGAGTGTGGATATATATATATCGCACAGCCACCGTTGTTTAAGGTGCAACAAGGTAAAAAAATTCAATATGCTTATAATGATAAAGAACTTGAAAAAATATTAGCTGAGTTACCAGCCCAGCCGAAACCAGGAATTCAACGTTATAAAGGTCTTGGAGAGATGAATCCAACTCAGCTATGGGAGACGACAATGGATCCAGAAGTACGTTCGTTACTTCAAGTTTCTCTTCAAGATGCAATAGAAGCAGATGAAACATTTGAAATTTTAATGGGTGATAAAGTGGAACCACGTCGTAACTTTATCCAAGAGAATGCAAAATACGTGAAAAACCTTGATATTTAAATGAGTAATGACAGGAATCTAAGTATTCCTGTCTTCTACATATAAATCAATGTATGTATAACGGAAACGTAAGAGGAGGTGCTCGTTGATGTCAGACAATCAACAACAAGCACGAATTCGAGAAATTAATATTAGTCATGAAATGCGTACCTCATTTTTAGATTACGCAATGAGTGTTATCGTATCTCGTGCATTACCAGATGTTCGTGATGGATTAAAACCTGTGCATCGTAGGGTTTTATATGCGATGAATGATTTAGGAATTACAGCTGATAAAGCGTATAAGAAATCAGCACGTATTGTCGGTGAAGTAATCGGGAAGTATCACCCTCATGGTGATTCAGCCGTTTATGAAACAATGGTACGTATGGCGCAAGATTTCAGTCAACGTTATATGCTTGTAGATGGGCATGGTAACTTCGGTTCTGTAGATGGAGATTCAGCAGCGGCAATGCGTTATACAGAGGCAAGAATGTCTAAGATTTCTATGGAATTAATACGTGATATTTCAAAAAATACAATTGATTATCAAGATAACTACGATGGTTCGGAAAGAGAGCCGATTGTATTACCAGCGCGTTTTCCTAATTTATTAGTAAACGGTACGACAGGTATTGCAGTTGGTATGGCAACAAATATTCCGCCGCATCAACTTGGCGAAGTAATTGATGGTGTGTTGGCATTAAGTCATAACCCGGATATTACTATAGCGGAGTTAATGGAATATATTCCTGGACCAGACTTCCCGACATCAGGTTTAATCTTAGGTCGAAGTGGCATCCGTAGAGCTTATGAAACAGGGCGCGGTTCTATTATGCTTCGTGCCAAAGTTGAAATTGAAGAGAAATCAAATGGTAAACAATCTATTATCGTAACGGAACTACCTTATCAAGTTAATAAGGCACGATTAATTGAAAAAATCGCAGAATTAGTTCGCGATAAGAAAATTGAAGGTATTACAGATTTACGTGATGAATCAGACCGAAATGGTATGCGTATTGTCATGGAAGTACGTCGTGACGCCAATGCAAACGTACTATTAAACAATCTATATAAACATACAGCACTTCAGACAAGTTTCGGTATTAATATGTTGTCTCTTGTAAATGGAGAGCCTCAAGTACTAAATTTAAAACAAAACTTATATCATTATTTGGAGCACCAGAAGGTAGTAATCCGTAGACGTACTGCGTATGAATTAGAAAAAGCAGAGGCACGTGCTCATATTTTAGAAGGATTACGAATTGCTTTAGATCATCTTGATGAAGTTATTACGTTAATTCGTAGTTCAAAAACGGCTGATATTGCAAAGCAAGGCTTAATGGAACGTTTCGGTTTAAGTGAGAAACAAGCGCAAGCGATTTTAGATATGCGTCTGCAACGTTTAACTGGATTAGAACGTGAAAAAATCGAGCAAGAATATCAAGATTTAATGAATTTAATTGCTGAATTAAAAGCGATTTTAGCAGATGAAGAGAAAGTTCTTGAGATTATTCGTGAAGAATTAACAGAAGTAAAAGAGCGTTTCAATGATAAGAGACGAACAGAAATTACAATTGGCGGTATGGAATTTATTGAAGATGAAGATTTAATTCCTGAGCAAAATATTGCAATTACGTTAACTCATAACGGTTATATTAAGAGGTTACCAGCTTCTACGTACAAAACACAGAACCGTGGGGGACGTGGTGTACAAGGAATGGGTACGAATGATGATGACTTTGTTGAACACTTATTAACAACGTCTACTCATGATCATATTTTATTCTTTACAAACAAGGGTAAAGTATACCGTACGAAAGGATATGAAATCCCAGAGTATAGTCGTACTGCAAAAGGGCTACCAATTATTAACCTATTAGGGGTAGATAAGGGTGAGTGGATCAATGCCATTATTCCAATTCGTGAATTTGGTGACGACCAGTTCTTATTCTTTACAACGAAACAAGGTATTTCTAAGAGAACGCCACTTTCATCATTTGCAAATATACGTACGAACGGTTTAATTGCAATTTCGCTTCGTGAAGAAGATGAAGTGATTTCTGTACGTTTAACATCTGGCGATAAAGATATTATCGTAGGGACAAGCAACGGTATGTTAATTCGCTTCAATGAACAAGATGTACGTTCTATGGGCCGTAATGCAGCTGGTGTAAAAGCTATTACATTAGGCGAAGAGGACCAAGTAGTAGGTATGGAAATTGTTGAAGAAGATACGAATGTCTTAATTGTAACGAAAAACGGGTATGGTAAGCGTACTCCAGTTGAAGAGTATCGACTACAAAGCCGTGGTGGTAAAGGTCTTAAAACTTGTAACATTACAGATAAAAACGGTAAGTTAGTAGCGGTTAAGTCTGTAACAGGTGAAGAAGACATCATGCTAATTACAGCCGCAGGCGTTATTATTCGTATGCCGGTTGATCAAATCTCTCAAATGGGACGTAATACACAAGGTGTTCGTCTAATTCGTTTAGAGGATGAGCAAGAGGTAGCGACAGTAGCAAAAGCACAGAAAGATGAAGAAGAAGAATCTAATGAAGAGGTTTCTTCTGAAGAATAAGAGGGTGGATTTTCCCCCCCTCTTATTTTTTTATAATAATACTTGCATAGTGATAGCAAAATCTATATAATAGGCAGAGTCAGCAAATGAGAGATACAAATTATCTTGAAAAACTTGTTGACGAAAATAATATACTATGATATATTATAAAAGTCGCTGAAACGCGATATTGAACTTTGAAAACTAAACGAAACAAACAACGTGAAACGTCAATTTTTATTTTTAGATGCTAGACAAACTAACTTTATTGGAGAGTTTGATCCTGGCTCAGGATGAACGCTGGCGGCGTGCCTAATA
>NZ_JAKUFQ010000141.1:0-10962 GCF_022663475.1 Bacillus cereus group sp. BfR-BA-01382 | reverse complement strand
AGAAGCAATACAAAAAAGATACGTAACATCCGAATTTAAGTATAACTACGATGTTTGGGAAGGTGAAAGAAATGAGACGAATTAAAAAAACATTAAAAAATACAAAAGGTGTCTTCTCTATCCTAATTGTAATAACTGTATTTATTGTTCTTTTAGCGATTACAGCCTTTTCAGATATAGCATCTAAATCTTGGGCTGTAAATGAAATACAGTCTATTATGGATACATCAGGGATGAATGCCTTACAGACGACTGTAGATACAAATAAATTACGTGATGAAATATTCTCCATTGATAAGGAAAATGAAATAGACACTGAAATCAATTCTGTAAACTTAACAGATTATGAAAGGAAGATATCTGCTAAATATAAAGAAGAAATTCGAAAACACGTAAAAACAAACAAAAACATTGTTGCTTTAAATGTTGAGCAAGTAAAAGTGGATTGGGGCAATGATACTTGGGGATTAGGAGAAACAAAAAAGAAACGTCCTCAAATTGTTTTAGATACAGTGAGTAAAGTCAGAATTAAAAACAGTTCATATTTCGATGATTTAGGTGGCTTATCAAAAGATATGTATAATGCACGTAATGGTTCGAACTTCACAGTAACATATAATGGTCAAAAGGAAGATGGTACTGTGGAATTAATTATTAGAAGTGTTACAAGAATGGTATACAGATAAAAACATCATGTAAAATGGTGTTTTTTTATTAGACAGAATCAAACGAAAATTAGGTATGTACTTACTTCTAAAAATCTACTATAAAATAAAAGTTTTTAGGAGGGGATTTTGTGCCTGAGATACAACAATTCTTATTGAATATTAAAAATGAAATTTTATATGTAAATAGTCATATTTTTATTGTAGCCATATTGTTATTATTTTTATTTATAGCGACTTATACGGATTTAAAAAACATGAAGATTTATGATAAGTTTAATGCAGTGTTTTTTGCAACTCGATTATTAATAATTATTCTACCGTTTGGAATTACTTATCAATGGACCCATTTAATTGGTGGTCTGATAGGAGGTTTGTTCCTATTAATACCTGCAATGGTATTAATGCATAAAATGGGTGGAGATATCAAGTTTATGTTTATATTCGGTATGTATTTAGGAGGCTACTACACAATCGTCTTATTATTGTTATCTTGTCTCATTCACTTTATTTATTCTATTGCATCTATATTTATATTTAAGAAACAGAACAAGAAAACAATGGTACCATTCGCACCATTCTTCTGTATTTCGTATAGTATCTTAACTTTAGTAGGCTTTCTATATCTCTAATATATAGCATTCGGTTGTACTTTTTTACAAAAGTCATCGGATGCTTTTTTTATGAAATGTAGTCTATATAAATTACAAAAATTTTATTTTTTATATTTGAATAAAACGATTACATACTGTAAAATAATCCCTATATATAAATATAATGTTTTTAGAACATGGGGGAGAAAAATGAATAAAAATGAACTCTTAGAAAAAATGAAGGAAAGGAATAGATTGTCAAAATCGGAGAATCAATTAGCTGTAGATACATTTATTAATATTATCTATGAAGCATTGCAAAATGGAGAAAAGGTATCTTTAAAAGGGTTTGGACAATTTGTAACTAAAGAAAGAAAAAGTAGGAACATTAGAATCCCCTCTTCAGAAAAAGAAGTAAGAGTTCCTGCAAAGGAAATCCCTGCGTTTGAGCCAGGTGAAGAATTTAAAAGTAAAGTAGAAAGAATAATTGAATAAAAATTGATAGAACTGGATAGAGCATGAAACACCTCTTTTTCCTATTGACTATATGATATGATTTTTATATAGAAAAAAGGAAGGGCGTGAAATTCATGATAAATATCGTGATTAGTAAAATGAGTTTTCAAGGAAAAACATATATTAAAGTTTTTTACGTTATGAATGAACATGTTATGCATATTAAAGTTTTAGAGAAGGTAAATGAAACATATCGAGCAGTTAGTGTTAATAGTTTAGGAAATGCAACGGCATTAAAAATTCTAACAGATGCCAAAGATGATGTTCATGTAGACCCAATTGAATTGATTGACGTGTATGAATATATGGACAATGCTTTTGAGAACGCAAAGCATCAAATGATTAACCATGTGAATCAAATAGAGTCATGGGAACTACTTTCGTTTAATGAAATAGGAGGGCAGTATTTCGCATTAATTGATGACAGAAATACACCTATTCATAAGATGTTTGAAATCGGAGTTAATGATGTTGGACAAGTTGATAGGATGTCACCAGTACCTTACTCGCATATTCATGAGTTAACAAAGCTATTGTTACCTGAGTTTCTAAGAAATAATAAACGATTCTTATTACAAACCTCAGAAAATCAATATTTAGGAATTGTAAAAGAAGGAAAAGATGTTGTTGCTTGTATTTTTTCTATTAAACAAGGCGTGGGAAATGGACAAGAGGGAATGATTTATGCTGATGGTGCTTTTGCATTCAAAGAAACATCTGAAGGATACATGAGATATACAGAATTCCCTGAGAAAATCGAGAAGAAAATTGAAAAGAGCTCTAAAACATTAATGAATTTCTTAATTGAATTGTTTGAAAGGAAATAAGAGCAAGGGATAATTATCCCTTGCTCTTTTACTTATTAATCATATCTCTTACATCAAAATAATCTATTCCAAAAGAAGCTAATTCTTCCTTCGAAATAATATAGTTTGTAGTCGTATTTACATCAACACCACTTTTTTTAAATGCACGAGTTGCGATTCTTCTTGGTTGCCGAGATAGAGATGCAACGAATTTTTTTAAATTAATTACATGATAATTGTGCATGGTGTTTCGATATTCGTTAAGTAACGCTTGTCGCTCTTCTTTATCTGTTAAAGAAAAGATATAAGCTTCTAATGGGATTGCTTTTACTTTCTCCACTATGTATCAGTCTCCTCTCAAGTAAAAAGTGCTCTATAGAAGAGCACTACTTATTTACTTTCTTTGTTTTCTTTATTAGTTTCCTCTTTTTTCGGTTCGACTTTTTCTTCTACGACTTTACCATTCTTGTCTACTTTTTCTGTTTTAACAAGGTCATATAGTTTATTTTTACCGAATGCTGTATCCATTGTATCCTTGAAGATTTTCTCATCAGTAGAACCAATCCATGTATATGAAATCTTTCCTAATTCATCAATGAATACAAAGCTTGGAACGAGTTTTAAGTTGTAATTTTTAACAATAGATAAATTATCTCCATTATCTTTTCCTGCAATAGAATTTTCATTTACTTCGAGATTCAAATCTTTAAAGAACTTCTCAACATCTTCTTTTGAATCTTTTGGGAAGATAGGTAGAAACACTGCATCTTTATAAGATTCTTTCACTTTTGCTACAGTAGGCGAACTCTCTTTACATACTGGACAATCATCCCTCATAAAATCAAGAACAACTTTTTTTCCTTTTAATTCGGATAACTTAACTGTTTCCCCTTTGATGTTCTTATATTCAAAGTCAGGAGCAGTCTTACCAATAGACGTCAAAGCAAAGTCCATTGCCAATTTATCAGGGAAATTTCTTTTGAATTCATTCATCCCTTTTTCGCTATAAGAAAGAAGAATTTCTTCAGCAGGTTTAGAATAGTCCACAGATACTTTTCTTTCTTTATATGTTACTTCTTTTTGTGTTTCCTTTTCTTTAGGTGCTTCTTTTGATTGACATCCACCCAACATCATTCCAACAACTGCAAACGCCATGAGTCCCATAAAAGACTTACGAAATTTCACATTATCAACTCCTTTTATTATGTAACTAAATTCTAACATTATCATTAACTATAGTCAATAAAATTGATGAATTGATGATTCTTACTAACCTACTCACATATAATATAAAAATTATAAAAACAGGTATTTATATAAATTAAATTTATAAGGAGTGGGATTTTACAATGGGGAAATTACCAAACAAAATAGAAGGTTACAATGCAGAATTAAGGTTAAATGTTGTGGGATATCGTCTTCTCGGAAAGACTGACCAGTTTCCGATTTTTTCAAAATCTGCGGATTTCTTTTGTAATGGAGAAATTTTAGATTATAAAACATATTACAAAAGAGTGTTAGAAAAAGGATATGGGATTATATACAATGACTACATTATTTTTAAGAAAAATGCAGGTTCAATTGCATATAAAGACTTCATTAGAGAGTACAACTCTAAAACAAATGAAGGGAAAAGTTTCATGAATGGAAAGCTATATGATGCTTTGTTCGATATATACAACTTTGAAATGATAAAAGGATTGTTGTTATCAGCGAAAAATGGTTTTATGAGCTTGAATCAACTAAGAGAAAAGTTAAGTCAATTTGGTGACCCAACAACGATGAATAATCTATTAGAAGAGTGCTTACAATAGCACTCTTTTTGTTGTTTTAGTTATTGTTTTTGTATAGAACATTGTCAGTCATATTTACTATAGTTAATGAATAAAATATGGTTTATTGTAAAATTAATAACTTTGGAAGAGGGGATAAACCATATGACACACTTAACAGAAATGGAAAAAGAAATTATTGCAGTAGAAAACGAGAGGCTTGTTTATTATGTAGTAAAGATGTTTGAGAACTCTCAAATTGACCCAGATGAATTGGTAAATGCAGGGATGGTAGGATATGCAAAGGCCTTAAATGCATTTGATACAACTCGTGAAGTGAAATTCTCTACATATGCTATAAATTGTATTAAGAATGAGATTTTATTCTTTTTAAGAAAAGAAAAGAAACATAGATTAAATAATGTTTCTTTAAACACTGTTTTATCTGTTGATAAAAATGGAAACGGGTTTCATTTAGAAGATATTGTTGCGGAGAAAAATAACGGAGAGAAGTCTTTAGAAGATAGAGTAGTAGAAGATGACCACAAGCGTTTGATACGAGAAGCGATTAAGATGTTAAATCCAGAAGAACAATATATTATGACGTTTCGTTATGGTTTAGATAAAAATGGAACAGAAAAGACACAAAAACAAATAGCTGAAGATATTAACATGAGTCAAGCGAATGTATCTAAAATCCAAAAACACTGCTTGTTAAAAATTAAGAGATTAATTAAAGAAGAAAAGGTTGCCTAATAATATTTTTATCAATGTACAGTAATAATAAAGTTACTGTATTTTTTTATGTCCTTAACTATTCCTGTTTTTTTGTAAGGGTGATTTTTAATAAATAAATTAAATTTTTACATGAATAAAATATCTTGTATATAGGTTTATGTTTCGGAGGGGTTTTTCTTTTTAAAAAAACAGGAGGAATTTATTCCCCCTGTGAGTTGCGAAATGCCAATTTAAATGTAATAATGTACGGCATGGTAAATAGTAACAATTCTACAAATATACGTCCCCACCCTAATAAGTAATAGTAGTGAACGAATAGAGAACTGTTGATGTACAGTGGAATACCTACGAAGAATACGCCACCACCACCAATATAGATATTACCTAAAGCCAAAATGATTAGACCGATGATATATCCGTTTAATTCTTTTTGAGTCTGTATTTTTAGTTTCTTAACAAAAAAGTATAAACATCCAACTTCAATTGCAATACAAATAATAGATACCATTCGATGAGATTCAAATGGAATAAATAGAAGCCAAAATGCTATGGTCATCAATAAATAATAGCTTGATAATAAAATAAAGTTATTAACATGCCGTTCTTCGATTTTGCTAAATATGTTAGTCATATTTTTCACCTCTTATAAAAACAAGGAAGCTAATAGCCCCCTTGTTTACTTTTTACTGTTTCCAGTATCTGTTTTTGTTAGTTTTGTAATTAACTCTTCAAGTTTTTTTGAAGTTTCTTTCAGTTCTTTAAGAGTTTTTTCTGATTGTTCATTCGAATACTTTGCAGTAATATACGCATCAATATGTGTTTTTACAACAAGGGCAAAACGTTTGAGGTCATCACCTTGCATTGGGATTCTAACCAGTTGTTCAGGGCTTGTGCCATAACGAGGTACGATTAAGCCTTTCTCATTTTTTTCCCCTTTACCAAGTTCTGCTTGGAAAAGGAATGGAAGTTTAGAACCTGGTAGTAACTTTAGAACACGGGATTCGCTCATTCCATCTTCACGTTCTTTCCCACGTTGTTTTAATGATTCAGCAGGTGTTCCACCCATATCATCAAAGATTTTACCTGGATACTTCGCACCTTTTGCTTTTTCATTCTCAGCTAACTTATGGATTTTTCCTGACATGATATCTGCGGAAAGAACTAAGAATTTATCAATATCCATATAAATTGGAATTTTGGCTGTGTAGCGTTCTCCTGCTTTTTTGTTTTGGTCATAAGTAATGAAATTCATATAGACCTTTCCAATGTCAAATCCTGTGTTTAGAACCTCCATGAAACAATCTCTTCCATCGAATCGAATAATTTGTAACGGATTAGTTTCTCTTGCCATTGTTACATCAGCTCCTCTGAATATTAAGTTTTTTATCAATATGTAAAGGTAAAATTGGTTTAAAACAATTCATTTACTATAATTGATTTTATTATTTTTCTTTGACAATAGTCAATGAATTATATAATCTTATTATAGTTTCTGATTCATGAAATTACAAGGGATTATTTTATAATTTGAGGTGTTTTTTAGTGAACTATTATGAAGATGAAATAGCTTTATTGCTAAAGGAAGAGCTAAGTATTATGTATGGTATCAGTAATTTTGATGTGTTATATCGTTATGTTGTATTGCGATTTGGATGTGACAGTATAGATGATAAAAAAAAGAAAGAAGAGTTTATATATAAAAAGAATTTTATTCAATTCATATTGAATGAGTTACAGATTGAAGTTGAAAAGGATAAAGTTAACTATAAAGGAGAATTTATCTCTATCAATCCAATTATAGGTAGTTGTTTTGCAAATGCTATTGAAGATTGGTGTTTTTCATCAACGTTCTATCCTGTTACAACTGAAGAAGGTATATCAAAAGATGTAACTACGTATTTGTCTGATTTGGAAAAAGACTTGGTGAAAAGGGCTAAGAAGAAGAATAGGAAATATAAGAAGGAAAGTGATTACTGGTATCGAGTGAAGTACGAATATTTGATGTTATTAAATGAATTGTTTCAAGTGCAAATTTCAAGTCCAAATAGAATCAGAGGATTTGCCTGTGTTGATGATAGGGTGTCAATTGAAACCTTAGAGAGTCGTTATATACAAATGTTTATATCTGATATTCAATATAGTTCAAATGTCGAGTTGATAACAGAAGCGATGTTAGAAGAGTATATGAAGCGTAATTTATCGTTAGTAGAAAGTGGACTTAGATTAATTGCTACTCAATATATGCTTCCAAAGGGAAGGATTGATATCTTGGCGAAAGATTCAAGCGGTGTGTATGTAGTTATTGAATTAAAAGTAGAGGAAGATACTGACATTGTATGGCAGAGCTTGTATTATAGAAATGAAATTAAAAGAATAAAGAATGTGAACGAAGTTAGGTTCATAACCGTCATGCCGAAATGTGAGGACCACATTTTCGATTCCTTGCAATCCGTTGGTGGTGTGGAGGTTTTTGAGTACATTCCAATGATAAAAAATGAACAATTAATTAAGGTGCAATTTAAGAAAAAATCTACTGGAACAACGAACATTACAAATGTTGCATAATTTTTATCAAGGGAGGTACTTATATGTTGATTCCTGAAAATGTTCATCCATCATGGGATGAATTCTTGACGAATGACAGAAAAGAAGAAGTAAATGTGATTTTTGATGAGATAAAACAAGATTTTACACCTTCAGACCCAAAACTTGTACTGAGGTTTTTAGAAAGAGATTTAAACAAAGTGAAGGTGATTTGGCTTGGACAAGACCCATACCCTATAGAGGGGAAAGGCTCAGGTCGAGCATTTGAGGATGCCACAATAAAGGACTGGGACGATAAAGGGATAGGGAAGTTAATTAAAAATGTGATTAGAAGCATCTATCGAATGGAAAATAACATCGAAAATTATAAAGATGTAAAGGCATATAAAAAAATTCAAAAAGAAATTAAGAATGGGGCGTTTAATATAAAACCACCTAAAGAATGGTTTGATTCTTTAGAGAATCAAGGTGTCTTGTTCTTAAATGTATATTTCACTTGTCAGGTGGGGCGAGGTAAAGCGGGGACCCATAGAGATGAATGGAAAGATTTTTCATCTAAATTACTTAAGTATATTGATAGTAACAACCCAAATGTTATTTGGTTTTTATGGGGGAATCCTTCACGAAAAATAGGAGATATTATGCAGTTCAATAATATTTATGAAAGTAGGCATCCTGCATATCAAAATAAAGCCTCAGGAACAGATATATTAGATTTTGAGGGTTTTAGAGGGACGAAAAACATGATTAATTGGCTTGGGGAATAGGAAAAGAAGCAGAACTAACATCTGCTTCTTTTTTGTCTTTTAATCTACAAATTCAGCTAAATTCTCATTGATTAGTTGGTAAATAGCTAATGATAAGAATCCAGATAAGAGAATAAATACGTAGAAGAATAATTGATTCCATAAAAGTCCTGCTCCAATAGCACATCCAATAGAAAAAATGAATAAGATGAAGCATGTAAATACTGTGGATTTTGTATGTTTTTTTATTTCATCAGGTAGGTGACTATGTACCTTTAAAGTTTTTGTTAAGTTAATAAGTGTTAAAATGATTGCCATGCCAGAGATGGCAACTAATAGTACGTTAATGACAAGTATCAGCATATTTCATTTCCCCTTTCCTTTCATATTTATATCCTTATTATATGATTTTATTATAGGGTTAAATCTTGTATGTTGTTTGAGTACAACCTGTTATTTCATTGACAATAGTCAATATAAAATGTATTATACGTGGTGAAGAAAGACAGTAAGGAGATGATAGTATGAGTGAAGAATATAATGGAGATTCCATAGAGATATTAGAGGGATTAGAGGCGGTTCGTAAACGACCAGGTATGTATATTGGTTCAACGAATACTAAAGGTCTACACCATATGATTAAGGAAATCATTGATAATTCCGTGGATGAAGCAGTAGCAGGATATTGCGATGAAATTATTACTCGGATACATAAAGATAATTCTATTTCTATAGAAGATAATGGTCGGGGAGTCCCTGTTGATGTACATCGAAAAGCAGGGTATTCAACTGCAAGGGTGATTTATACTATCCTTCATGCAGGTGGTAAATTCGGTGGGAATGGATATAAGGTGTCTGGTGGTTTACACGGTGTAGGTGCATCTGTAGTGAATGCATTGAGCTCTTATTTAGAAGTGGAAATACATAGAAATGGAAAGATATATAAAGACCGCTATGAAAATGGTGGGGTTCCTGTTATACCGTTAACTGAAAATGGAGAACTTCCTTCAATTGGTGATACAGACAGACGTGGTACAAAGGTTCGTTTTTTACCAGATAACACAATCCTTGAAACTACAGAATGGAATATTGAAACCATTGAAAATAGATTACAAGAATCTGCATTTTTAAATAAAGGATTGAAGTTTGTTTTTATAGATGAAAGAACAGGATATGAAAAGACCTTCTGTGAAAAAGATGGAATTGGTGGATTAGTGAAGGAAATAAACCATTCAAAACCTACATTAACAGATGTTATATCTTTTTCAGGTGTATCGAAAGATATTGAAGTTCAAATCGCTTTTCAATATGTACAAGAATATAACGAACATCTTATCAGTTATTGTAATAATATTATTACCCCTGATGGTGGAACTCATATAGTAGGCTTAAAATCAGGTATAACACGATTAATTAACGGTTATGCAAAAGAACTTGGTCTACTAAAAACGAAAGACAACACGATTGATGGTGCTCATATCCGTACAGGAATTGTGGCTGTAGTGTCAATTCGTCATTCAAACCCACAATATGAGGGGCAAACAAAAGAAAAGCTTGGCAGTACGGATGCGAAGGGTGCCGTAGAGGAAGTCATTAAAAATGAAGGCTCCAAGTTCTTTGACTTACATGTAGAAGAAGTTAAACGGATTATTGAAAATGCAATGAGGGTGTCCAAGATTAGGGAAACAGAAGAGAAATCGAGGGATAATAGTCTCCAAAAGAAAGATGCCCAATTACAGACGAATGGAAAATTAGCATCTGCTTCTTCAAAAACACCTGTAAAAAAGAAAGAGATTTACCTTGTAGAAGGTGATTCAGCAGGTGGGACAGCAAAACAAGCAAGGGATAGAAAAACGCAAGCTATACTTCCTGCAAAAGGTAAGATTATCAATGTGGAAAAAGCCAGAATTGATAAAGTTCTATCAAATGAAGAGATTCAAAGTATTATAGTTGCAATTGGTGGGGGTCACGGGAAGGCCTTTGATATTTCGAAAGTTAATTATGGTCGAGTTGTTATTATGACAGATGCCGATGTAGATGGTGCTCATATTCGAACGTTATTGCTTACTTTCTTCTATCGTTATATGCGTCCTCTTATTGAAGAAGGGTATGTTTGGATTGCAGTGCCACCGTTATATAAGATTGTATATGAAGAACAGCAAGGTAGAAAAAAGGTTGAAACAGAGATGTACGCTTATTCAGTTGAAGAATTAGATTCGATAATGAGTACAATAGGGAATAAAATAAAGGGTATTCAACGTTATAAAGGATTAGGGGAGATGTCTGCAACCCAATTATGGGATACGACATTAAATCCCGAAACAAGAAAGCAAATACAAGTAAGGATAGAAGATGCGAAAGAAGCAGATGCTGTAACGGAACTATTGATGGGTGATAAGGTAGCACCAAGAAGAGAGTTTATTATCAGTGAAGCTCATAAAGCGAATATAGATATTTAAAAGAAGGAGGAGAAATCTCCTTCTTTTTTACTAACAGCTATTTACAATTATATAATCGTCATAATAATATATATATGTATACAAAAACTGTAAGTGTAACCTAATTAAATAAATAACACTTTT
>NZ_JAKUFQ010000140.1:0-11097 GCF_022663475.1 Bacillus cereus group sp. BfR-BA-01382 | reverse complement strand
CCGTTCAAATAACGTAGAACGATTTGTATTTTTTCATCAGCTGTAAATTTAGCCATAGAAAAACTGCACCTCCAATTGTTAGACTGTGTCTAACAATTGGGGTGCAGTTCAAAAAGAATTGCTCTTTTTGTGCTTATAAGTTGTGAATAATGAAAAATGTATGTTAATTTTTCATTATGAAGAGAAAAAAGGAGTGATTTTCATGAATGAGATGATACATAAGATGGAGCAACATGTTTCAGTTCGTAAATATAAAGAAGAATCAATTCCGAAAGATGTAGTAGAAAAGATGGTGCACGCTGCACAACATGCAGCTTCATCACATTTTGTACAGGCGTATTCTGTTATATATGTAACAGATCAGGAATTAAAAGCTAAACTAGCAGAGCTATCCGGAAATCGCCATGTGAAAGACTGTGCAGCATTTTTTATTTGTTGTGCAGATTTAAAACGACTTGAAATTGCATGTGAAAAACATGGTACAGAGATAAAGCATGAGGGAGTAGAAGACTTTATCGTTGCGACGGTAGATGCATCACTTTTTGCGCAAAACTTAGCACTAGCGGCAGAGTCATTAGGCTACGGTATTTGTTATATTGGTGGTATTCGTAATAATCCGAGAGAAGTGAGCGAATTGCTTCATTTACCGGATAAAGTATATCCTGTATTCGGAATGACAGTCGGTGTACCAGATGAAGAACATGGAGTTAAACCACGTTTACCAGTAGCAGCAGTTCTTCATGAAAATGGATATAATGAACAGAAATATGATGAATTACTAAATGAATATGATGAAACGATGAGCGCGTATTACAAAGAAAGATCATCAAATCAAAAAAACGTAACGTGGACGGAATCAATGAGTTCATTTATGTCCAAAGAAAAAAGAATGCATATGAAAGAGTTTTTAAGTGAAAAAGGTTTAAATAAGAAGTGAGTAAAGAGGCAAACCTGTGATGTGGGTTTGCCTTTTTTGGAAGGAGAAATACCTAAGGCCAGAAAGTTCTTTATTCTTTCTGAACTTAGGTATTTTGTTTGTTATCATATACATAGAAATAAAAATTAATAATTTTTTATAAAAGTGATAGAAAAAGAGAATGAAATGCCAATAGTAAGTAAAAGCAGCTGCTAAAGGGGAACTGAGGAAGGAAGATGCTTATGATTTTCAATTCTGAAGAGGATTTAATTATAGCTATGAAAAAACATGATCAAGATGCTTTGAAAGAAGTGATTGATCAATATGGAAAATTAATTTTGTACATTATTCATAAATCATTAAGTACCCCTATTGAAAAACAATATGTGGATGATTGTTATAACGATGTATTTACTGTCATTTGGTTTAATATCGACCAATTTGATAATGTAAAAAGCGGCATAATAGCCGCTTTTTACATTATCACGTTTAAAAATATATCATGATATTTCATTCGAAACCTAATTCTTAATGCATAACCTAAAGCAACTTCTATAATAAATGCAAACTTTCAATAAGAAGATACATACCCGTACAACTTAAAAGGATATACGTAAATATTTTAAAAATCCGTTGATTAAGCCATTTGAAAATAATTTGACCTATAAACAAACCTAAAAATAAAATTGGGATGGCATAAAAACTTGATTCCCAAATGGTTTTGTTTGTGCCAGTAAAGAGTATTTGAGTTACTAGACTAATGAAATATATAAACAGATAAAAAGCTAATGTAGTTGCTCTTAACTTCTCTTTTTCAGTATCAGTTCCTGTAAAATAAAGTAACAGGGGAGGACCTGGCATACCGATACTTGTCGTTAAAAGACCAGATAATCCACCAACTATGAAATCTCTAGATTGTGTTGATCTAACCTTAATTTTGCATATTAGCAACAATGTTAATAGTAAGAGTAGGATGCTAACTGCTAATTTAAAAGTGTTTATGTTAACGGAAATGAAGATTAAAATACCAAAAGGTACACCAACTATACTTCCCAAAATAAACCTTTTCAGTAGAACAAAATCAACGTCCATTCTTATTTTCCAAATGAGTGAAATGGAGATAATTAAAGATAAAATAATGTTTATTTGTATAGCTTCTTGTGGTAAAAATAACATAAGTAAGAAAGGGGTTGCCATTATGGAAAAGCCAAAACCTGTACTTGCTTGCAGAATAGAAGCCACTAATATAATACATATGAAAATGAATGTGATACCCAAAACAGCCCTCCTCTTTAATCAAGTTTAACTAGTTGAAGTCTCTTATTTAAGTGCAAACTTTCACAAACTTATTTATATTTTAACATAAATATCTAGTTTTTTCTCAAATAGTGTTGCCATATAAGGATCATTAACTAAAAAATTAGACTGACATTTTTAAGCAATTTTATTATTGGGAAACAAATAATGAATGGGATTAAAATCTATTGATTATCATTAGATTATTCACTGAGATCCCCGCGATAAACAAGAAAAGCCATATAAAATTTACAAAAATACAGCATGTAGCTAATAAACTGCCAATTATTTGAGGAGAAAGAATTTCTAACAGCCCTCCTGTAAAAAACATAGATAACTGAATAAGAGATCCGTAAACGGAATAATGGAATGAAAAAACTTTACCCATCATATTTTCGTGTGTGTAAGTTTGAAGTAATGTCGTATCAAGTGGAACGAGGATTCCTCCTGCTATGCGCATACAGAATAAAGTAACGATACCGATAATAAGTTGATCGGATAGAATGAATCCGAGAAAGAAAATTCCTTGTAATAATTAGGCTCAACCGAATACTTTTTTCATTTTTTCTTTATTATGAGACATATAAAGATTAACGAGAAGGCTTCCAATCATAAGCCCAATGCCTTGAACTGTATATAAAATTCCAATGTTAGTGTGGAAAATTCTCTCGGTATAGATCGTTAGGAGTAGCTGATAAGCGCCTCCAATAATGCCCCATGAAATGCCGACAAGAATTAATGTTAAAATAATTTTTGTTTGTAATATGTATGTATAACGATCTTTTATATCAGTGAAAAATGTTTCTTATTCCATATTAAACGATATTTTGTTAGTTGAAATCGCAAATAAGAGGGATATAAATTCATACGAAAGTATGAAAAAAAACAGCTCAAATATGAGCTGTTTTTCTATAGTTTTTAGTTCATTTGTCAAGGATAGGATATATTAATATCCGTATCCGCCGCCACCCCAACAGCTACATCCGATGATGATTAGAAGGATGAATAGTACGATAAGCAAAGCAAATCCACCGCCGAAACCAGCGCAACTTCCACCATAACTCATATGTTTTCCTCCTTTTTAGTAAGTTAATCTATATGGTTCATGGACTACTATATACAGTATGTTTTTTGTATAGAAAACGAGCCAGTCTCATTTATAATTAGACAAATGCCTGTAGATTCATTAGGATTGTATGTTAGTGATTTGTAAATGAACCTTTACGTGATTCGTAATTTAGGCATAAAAAAATAAAAAATTGTAAAAAAAACCATTTTTTTATTTTTTTATGAGAGAATATGTACTATAATTTTACAAGTAATATTATGGGAAAAGGGAGTTTTAGTATAGAGATGGAGATGGGACAATTACAAAATAAAATAGAAAACAAAAAGAAAGAGTTAATTCAACTTGTTGCGAGACACGGATTGGATCATGATAAAGTTTTGTTATTTAGCCGAGATTTAGATATACTAATTAATAAGTTTATGAATGGAAAAGACAAAGTGCATAAATAAAAAATTTATAGTTTTTTATATTAAGATGTTTCACGAGAAGGAGAGGACAGTAATTGGAACATTTACAGGAAGAATTGTATAAACAAATAAAAGAAGAAAAAGGTACAGTTACAATTTTCTTAAAGAGTGGCGTTAGAATAGTAGGAGAAGTTGTTGGAGTAGATAAATTTACAGTTTTAATATTAGTGGATGGAAAACAACAGCTTATTTATAAGCAGGCTATATCAACAATAATGAAATAAGACACTCTTGTTGAGTGTCTTATTTCATTATTGCTTGCATGCCTCAACATCAATACCGGCAGCAATTAACTTCTTTTCTCCATCTTGTTCAATAATTTTTTGTAATTTAGATAGGAAAGAATCAAAGTTTGTATGCTTTGCTACTTGGAATGTCATTTTATGTTCAATTGGTAACCACGTATCAATATCAGCTTCGTTATGTTGGATTTTCACCTCAAGTTTATCGAGTGCATTAGCAACTTTTGCTTCGTACGTTTCTTTCGCTTCAAACTCCATCCATAAGTCATATAATTCCTCACCGAGAGAACTTGTTAATGTTTGTTTAATATTTAAAATAGCTTCTAGTTCATTTTTTTGTTTTTGTAGTTGTAATTCGTGACTATTCATCGTATCAAAAGCAGGGATATCACCAGCTTCGGCTTCGACTAGGTCGTGAATAATAACCATCTTAAGTAATTTCTCAATATTTACTTTTTGATCCAAATAAGGTTCAACTAAAATAGCCATTAGAGACATACGCCATGTATGTTCGGCAACACTTTCTTGACGTCCGTTAGAAAGCCAGCTATGTCGCATTTCATATTTTAGTTTTTCTGCTAATGCAATGACTTGTAAAATGTTGTGTTCCATCGTGATCCTCCTCATTTATCCATACTATAATTCTAATATAGAAATGAAATGTGTCAATTTCATGAGTATATTGCGATAAACAGATGATAAGCGTATAATACATGTTATATGTGAAAACGTATTATTAAAATAAAAAAATGTTATATAAAAATGGAAAGGAAAGGGCAGAAATATGGGAGAGAAAAATCAAGTATTAGCTAGACCACAAAGAAGAAAAAGGAAGTTTGATATTTCTAGCCCAGTGGGCATTATAGTAGGGTTCATTATAGTGATAGCAGCAATTATGCTTGGCGGCGGTGGAATAAAAGCTTTTAAAAACTTTTTAGATGTTTCATCTATTTTAATTGTCATAGGGGGAACAACAGCGACAATTGTTGTGGCATATCGATTTGGAGAAATAAAAAAATATACGAAAAGCATTTTTACTGTTTTACATAGAAGAGAAGAAGATTTAGAACAGTTAACGGATTTGTTTGTCGATTTTTCGAAAAAGTCTAAAAAGCATGGCTTGCTTTCTTTAGAGGTTGATGGAGAGCAAGTAGACAATCCTTTTATTCAAAAAGGAATTCGATTAATGTTAAGCGGTTACGATGAAGATGAATTAAAAGAAGTGTTACTGAAAGATATTGAAACGGAAGTGTATGAGTTAAGAAAAGGAGCAGCATTATTAGATAAAATTGGTGATTTTGCTCCAGCTTGGGGAATGATTGGTACGTTAATCGGTCTTATCATTATGCTCCAAAACTTACAAGATACATCGCAAATTGGTACAGGGATGGCAGTTGCGATGTTAACGACATTATATGGGTCCGTACTTGCGAATATGATTGCAATCCCTCTTGCGGAAAAAGTATATCGTGGTATTGAAGATTTATATACAGAGAAGAAGTTTGTAATAGAAGCAATTTCAGAATTGTATCGTGGACAAATCCCTTCTAAATTAAAGTTGAAACTGGATACATACGTATACGAAACAAAGGTAAAAAAGGTAAAAGGAGCAGCCTAATATTTCAAGGAGTGGTATGATGAGTAAAGGACCGCAAAAGGGATCGCCTCGTTGGATGACGACTTTTACAGATTTAACAATGTTATTATTAACTTTCTTTGTATTACTAGTTGCTACATCAAAGCAAGATGCAGTAAAATTGTCAAAGATGCTTGAAAAGTTTAGTGATACGGGGCAAGTAGATGCAAAAGTAATGGAAAATACAATACCGGATATTTCACATGAAAAAAATGATGAAAAGATGATCTCAAAAAAGAGAATGGATGAATTATATAAGAAGTTAAAAGCGTATGTAGATAATAACGGTATTAGTCAAGTGAATGTATATCGAGAGGATACAGGGGTAAGCGTCGTTATAGTAGATAATTTAATATTTGATACAGGCGATGCAAACGTTAAGCCCGAAGCGAAAGGGATAATAAGTCAATTAGTTGGATTTTTTCAATCCGTACCTAACCCAATTGTTGTAGAGGGACATACAGATAGTAGACCTATTCATAACGAGAAATTCCCTTCAAATTGGGAGTTATCTTCAGCACGAGCGGCAAATATGATTCACCATTTAATTGAAGTGTATAATGTGGATGATAAAAGGCTAGCTGCGGTAGGATATGCAGACACAAAGCCAATTGTACCAAATGATTCACCGCAAAACTGGGAAAAAAACCGTCGCGTTGTTATTTATATAAAAGAGTAGTATATTATTATTTTAATAATAAAATAATAAAAATACGAAAATTCTTTTAAAAAAATATTAAATTTTATCATTTTATTTTGTATAATGAGTGAGAATGATAAGGTGAAATATTAAGATATATTTATACATAGAAGGAGAGAATTAAAAAGAATGGCACATAAAATTTTAGTAGTAGACGATGCGATGTTTATGCGAACGATGATTAAAAACTTATTAAAAAGTAATGCTGAATTTGAAGTTATTGGCGAAGCAGAGAATGGGGTAGAAGCAATTCAAAAGTATAAAGAACTTCAACCTGATATTGTAACATTAGATATTACTATGCCAGAAATGGATGGGCTTGAAGCATTAAAAGAAATTATTAAAATTGATTCAAGTGCAAAGGTTGTTATTTGTTCTGCAATGGGACAACAAGGTATGGTATTAGATGCAATTAAGGGCGGGGCAAAAGACTTTATTGTAAAGCCATTCCAAGCGGATCGTGTAATTGAAGCTTTAACAAAAGTAGCAAATAGTTAATATAGAAGGGGTGCCACAAGGAATCAAAACAGTGATAGCGGATCGACGTGTGGCCCCCTTTTTTCTCATTATAAAACACTAAATTGTTATACATAAATGAAATGTTTGTTAGACAGGTAGGGGATAAAAATGCAAACAGATCTATTAAATATATTTTTTGAAGAGTCAGAAGAACATTTACAGTCGCTAAATGAAAATGTGCTAGTGTTAGAGCAAAATCCTGCTGATATGGATGTTGTAGGAGAAATATTCCGCTCCGCTCATACATTCAAAGGTATGTCTGCGAGTATGGAATTTACGGAGATGGCTGATTTAACACATAAGATGGAAAATGTGTTAGATGAAATTCGTCATGGGAATATAGTTGTAAATGCGGATATTATTGATGTGATTTTTGAGTGCATTGATAATTTGGAGAAGATGGTTGCAGATGTGCAACAAGGTGGAATGGGCAATATTGATGTAGTCTCAACTAAACAGAAATTAGAAGCATTATTGAACGGTAATGTAGAAACTACTACGGAACATATAGAGCAAAATCATATAGACAACGATGATGCAGTTTCGCATGCAGTGCATATAACAGTTGAACAGCAAGCAATTTTAAAAGCAGTACGTGCCATTATGTGTATTGAAGCATTACAAAATGTGGGGAATATACAAAAAACAGCTCCGAGTATTGAAGAAATTGAAGCAGATGCTTTCGGATTTGAATTTACAGTATTTATGGATACGGATTGTAGTATAGAAGAATTGAAACAAGTAGTACTTCATGTTTCTGAAATTGAGAAAGTGGAAGTAAAGCAAGGAGAACCTATATCGAGGGAAGTAGCTTCTAAAAAAGTCGTTACACAAGAAGTTGTGCAAGTAGAAGAAACGCTACAACCAGCTGTGGCTACGCAGGTAGAATCACCGATAGTGGCAACGAATCAGCCAGCTAAAAGTACTACAAAAACGAAAAATGCTAAAGTGGAGAATCGTTCAATTCGTGTTCAATTAGAGAAAATTGAAAGATTAATGAATATGTTTGAAGAAAGTGTAATTGAACGTGGGCGCATTGATGAATTGGCTCAAACGATTCAAAACAAGGAACTAATTGAACATTTAAATCGATTAGGCGATATTTCAAAAGATATTCAAAATGTACTATTAAATATGCGTATGGTGCCAATTGAAACTGTGTTCAATCGTTTCCCGCGTATGGTACGTATGTTAGCGAAAGATTTAGGGAAAAAAATCGATTTACAAATTACAGGTGAAGATACTGAAGTAGATAAAATTGTTATTGATGAAATCGGTGATCCGCTCGTTCATTTAATTCGAAATGCAATCGATCACGGTGTTGAAACTGTTGAAAAACGACGTGATGCAGGTAAAAATGAGACAGGTACTATTAAATTAGAAGCTTTTCATAGTGGAAATCATGTCGTTATTCAAATTACGGATGATGGAAACGGTATTAATAAAGGGAAAGTATTAGAAAAAGCGATTAAAAATGGCGTTGTAACTGAAGCAGATGCGAATAGATTAACAGATCGTGAAGTGTTTGATCTTATTTTCCAACCAGGATTTAGTACAGCTGAAGTTGTATCAGATCTTTCTGGACGCGGTGTCGGATTAGATGTTGTAAAACATACGATTCATAGTTTAGGTGGACATTTAATCATTGATTCTGAGGAAGGCAAGGGAAGTACATTTAGAATTGAACTTCCGTTAACGTTGTCTATTATTCAATCTATGCTTATTCAAACGAATGATAAGCGTTATGCTTTACCTCTTGGAAATATAGTTGAAGCAATTCGAATTAAGAAAGAAGACATCCAATCCTTACAAGGAAAAGATGTGTTAAATTATCGTAATCAAATTATTGAAGTGAAACATTTAAGTACTGTATTTGGTGAAAAAACAGTAGATGAGGCGTTTGCGTCATATGATGGTCAAATGGTTCCTGTGTTAATTGTTCGTAATACACATCGCAGCTATGGACTTATTGTAAACACAATTATCGGTCAAAGAGAAATAGTCTTAAAGTCATTAGGTGACTTCTTTGCAGAGAGTTCTAATTATTTCTCTGGTGCGACGATTCTCGGTGATGGACGAGTGGTCCTCATTTTAAACCCAGAAGGTTTATAATAGGAATGAAGGAAAGCTCCCCACTTGTATACAATTGGGGAGCTTTTTGACTAATCGTTACTACTCTAATAATGGCAATAAATACATATTAACGTTTTATATAATAAGTTTGCTAAAATCAAATGAGAGTTTATATCATTTGATAGAAAAACAGAAATGAGGAGGCAGGGAAAATGCCTGAGCAACACACAAAAGGGGATACGAGCACGATTGTGCTAGAAAAAGAAAATGAGCATTTAACGCCTCAAGAATGCGATATTCTTGGCGAAATTGCAAATATATCATTTGGTTCAGCTTCGACTGTATTATCAACAATTTTAAATAGGCAAGTAAGCATTACTGCTCCTCGCATAGAGTTGGTAGATTTATATGATTCAAGAGATGTCGAAGTTCCACATGTTGTATTAAACATTCACTTTACAAAAGGATTAGATATGGAAAACCTTCTTGTCCTTAAGCAAGATGTTGCATTGTCTATTGCTGATTTAATGATGATGGGAACAGGCGAGGTGGAGGACGGAAAAGAACTTGGTGAATTAGAGCTAAGTGCTGTACAAGAAGCGATGAATCAAATGATGGGATTCGCAGCTACATCTATGTCGGAATTCTTCCAAGATACAGTAGATATGTCTCCGCCGACGATTAAAGTTGTAAAGTTATCAGAAGAAATGGAGAAAATCTCTGAAATCGATGGAAATCATACGATTGTTAAAGTGTCGTTTGATTTAAAGATAGATAATCTTGTAAACTCTAAACTTGTACAAATTGTTTCTGTTGAGCATGCGAAACAAATGGTAAATAAATTAATGCAATTATCTGGTGGAGTAGAAGAAAAAGACGAGACAGCAGAAGTAGTGGAAACTGAGATTGTAGAAGAAGTTGAAAAAGAGCATTTAACACAAGAAGAGAAAGATGTGCTTGGTGAAATTGCAAATATTTCAATTGGTTCCGCTTCAACAGTATTGTCAACGCTTTTAAATCAGCCAGTTACAATTAGTACACCAAATGTGGAAGCAATCAATGTTCGTCATTATGATGGAGTACCAGTGCCATTTGTTATTTTAAATGTTGACTTTGTTGAAGGGCTAAAGAATGAGAATGTATTCGTATTTACGAAAGATGTCGCCTTAACAATGGTAGATTTAATGATGATGGGAACAGGGGAAGTTGATCCGGAAAAAGAGCTTACTGAATTAGAACTGAGCGGTATTAAAGAAATTATGAACCAAATGATGGGGCACGCTGCTACGGCGATGTCAGAAATGTTCCAAGAAAAAATGGACATGACGCCGCCAAATGTTAAATTTGTAACGTTAAAAGAAGAAATGGAGTATTTGGGAGAGTCAATGGAAGTGGACGAACTCGTTCAAATTACGTTCAATCTTGAAATTGGCGATCTGCTTCAATCGAAAATGTATCAAATTTTGCCGATTTCTGAAGCGAAAGAAATGGTAAGGCGACTTCTGTATCCAATGGTGGAAGAAGAAGAGATTGCAACAGAAGAAATTGAAGAAGAAAAAATTGTAGAACCAGTTGTGCAACCTATTGAATTTAAAGAAGTAAAACAAATGGAGCCAGTATATATGGACACGTCCATTCTACAAAATGTAGAAATGAACGTGAAATTTGTATTTGGAAGTACAGTGAAAACAATTCAAGATATATTAAGTTTACAAGAAAATGAAGCAGTTGTACTAGATGAGGATATTGATGAACCGATTCGTATTTATGTAAATGATGTATTAGTGGCGTATGGTGAACTTGTAAATGTAGATGGATTTTTCGGAGTAAAAGTGACGAAATCACTATAAGGCATTGAAATAGGAGTTTGAACTAGTAGATGAAAAACGTAAAGTTTTTTCTAATGAGTTGGCTATGCATACATGTATGCTTGTTCTTCCCCTTGCAAAGTCAGGCTGAGGAACAAATTGAGTCAGATCAAAAAATAAATGAAGTGAATGTACAAGAAGAAAATAAGGAATCTCAAGAATCGTCAGAGCAAGTGGAAACGAAGCAAGATGAAGAGAAACAAAAAGAAGTAGAACAAAAAGAAGTAAAACAACAAGAAGTAGAACAACAAGAAGTAGTAAATAAACAATTGGGTGAAAGAAAGATAGAAACGGAACAAGGAATTGTTACA
>NZ_JAKUFQ010000139.1:0-11313 GCF_022663475.1 Bacillus cereus group sp. BfR-BA-01382 | reverse complement strand
CATCGCTATCAAGCTAACAAATAAAAATCCCCCCAAAATAAAAAAACGATATTCTTTCTATCTAAAGTGTAGAAGGATTATCGTTTTTTTACTTTTATAAATGTAAAAAACTTTTGACATTTAGGGTTGATTTATATAAAATGAAAATGTAAAAAGTTTTTGACAAAATTAGAGGTGATGTTCATAAAAATGGAGAACATAATTCGGATTTTACGTAAAGAGCAAAAGCTTTCCCAAGAAGATTTAGCTAAATTATGTCATGTTTCAAGACAAACGATTAATGCGATTGAGAATAACAAATATGATCCTACATTGGAACTTGCTTTTAATTTAGCTGAATCCCTTGGTGTAACAGTTGATCAATTATTTATTAAATCTAGATAAGGAGAAGAAACAAATGAAAAATGGAATTAATATCTTATTTACTTGTTTATACATTGTGATTATGGGTTTACTTGCTTTTGAATGGTATGAGAAGCAACAGCTCTCTATAACTTCGTTATTTGTAGCAACAATCATTTTGCAATCATTATTTATGAAGAGAATTTTAAAAGGTAAAAAAGAGAGTGAGAATTTTATTGATGAAATGTTTTTACATATCAGACAGAAAAGCTTATCAATTTGTTGTTTTGTAATGTATGTATTAACTTTAGGTACTTTATTTTTATCAGAAGGAACATGGAATTTTAACCATATGCATAATAAACCGTTAATCTTTCTGGTTTTCTTATATCCTATCGTTTACCAAATAAGTCATATATTCGTTTCAAGAAACAACTCTTAGTAGACTATTTAAAAGTGGAAAAAAACGCTATTCTTTCTATAGAATCATAGGAAAGGATGGCTTTTTTTATGTCTGTTTCTGTGTCTAACGAATTACAACTATTTGCTCAAGAGATTCAAAGTTTTTTATCTCCAAATACCTTACGGGATCTTGCTAGAGATGTTGGTTTTGTACAACGGACCAGTAAGTACCAAGCAAAAAATTTAGTCGCTTTATGTGTGTGGCTGAGCCAAAATGTAGCTATGACTTCTTTAACTCAGTTATCTAGCTGTTTAGAAGCATCAACAGGAGTAATCATCAGTCCTGAGGGACTGAATCAACGATTTAATAAGGCAGCCGTCCAACTTTTACAACATCTACTAGCCGAACTACTAAGCAAAAAATTGGCCGCATCTATGCCGATTTCTTCTCCATACACTTCTGTTTTTAAGCGTGTTCGTATTTTAGATTCAACTGCATTTCAACTCCCGGATGTATTTTCATCGGTTTATCCAGGTGCAGGAGGATGCAGCCATACAGCTGGGATAAAAATTCAACTTGAGTATGATTTGTTAAGTGGACAGTTCCTACATATTCATACAGGTCCAGGTAAACAACATGATCGCACTTACGGCTCTCTGTGTGTCTCAACTGTGACAGCGAATGATTTATGTATCCGAGATTTAGGTTATTTTCATTTAAAAGACCTTCAATATATACAAGATAAAGAAGCCTACTATATCTCTCGTATCAAGTCGAATACACGTATTTATCAAAAAAATCCTAACCCTGATTATTTTCAAGACGGAAGAATTAAGAAAGGTACAGAGTATATACAGATAGATATGGAGACGTTAATGAACTCCCTTCACCCAGGACGAACATGTGAAATAGCTGATGCTTATGTAGGAATGATTGATAAAGTGCCAGCTCGTGTAATTGTTCATCGATTAACAAAACAACAGCAACAAAAACGATTACAAGATCAAGCTGTAAGAGAAAAAAAGAAAGGAATGAAGTATTCTCCTCGTAGTAAACGACTCAGTGGTATCAATGTATATATGACAAACACCCCTACAGACATTGTCCCGATGGGACAGGTACATGACTGGTATTCTTTGCGTTGGCAAATCGAAATTTTATTTAAAACGTGGAAGTCATTCTTTCAAATCCATCATTGTAAAAAGATAAAACCAGAACGATTGGAGTGCCATTTATATGGTCAATTAATTGCCATTCTACTCTGTTCTTCTATCATGTTTCAAATGCGCCAATTGCTCCTCATGAAGAAAAAACGAGAGCTTAGTGAGTATAAAGCCATATATATGATTAAAGACTATTTTCTTCTTCTATTCCAAACTATACAAAAAAACACCTAAGAGCTATCAAAGGTGTTACTTCGCCTGTTCAATCTCCTACAGCAAAACGGGCGGAAATCTCATTGATATGAGAAAAAAACGGTCTTTGATATATTAGGTGTCGTTTACAATTGTACCATGTCTAATAATCAAGCGGCTTAATTCAAAAAAATGAAACCCGTTAGGGTTTATTTCGTATGCAAATCTTTAAATTCCCTACATGTATCCTCTAGAATAAAAGAAATAACCTCTACTATAAGTGACGTTGTATGGGCTTAGCTTGATAGCGATGTGGCGATACCCCTATTTGTAGGAATATTTATTGGCATTGAAGGAATTTCTTTATTTATAACTATATTAGGGATGTTAATAATGGTATTTTATATTGACGTGAAAAAATTAATCATTAATGAATTTAAAATAAAAAGAAGACCGAACTAGAAAAAATCTAGTTCGGTCTTCTTTTTATTTGTTTTCTTTGAAAACTTAATTAAGGTTTCTTAATTATTACTTGTTCGCCATCCTTCATAATGTCCTGTCCATGAATTTTTACTTACTTCAGTTGCTCCTTTTAAATACCAAGTCACTCCATTCCACTCTTTTACAGCGGGTATTTCATTTTTTGATTTGTAACCAGGAAAGTCTTGTTTTTCAAGTTTTTTAACAAAACCTTTTTTATTATCAATTTTTAATTTTGTACTTGTATCAGTAGGTGTCTCCGCAAATACTCCTCCAGCACCAGATAACATAATTCCAGTTGCTAATGTTCCAATTATTACTTTCTTAAACATGAAAAATACCCCTTTTTTGGAATGAATATTACATAAATAACAATAACATATTATTTGTATTTTCTAACATTTGGATTTGTTTATAAATATTTAACTTAATATTAAAAACATTAGAATTAATATAAAAAGATTTGAAAATAATTAGTTCTATTAGTAGTGAATTTCAAGTTAATGATTGGAATGAAATAAAAATTCTAGTAGTAAAAAAGCATTGTGGGAATTAAACAAAAGGTTGTTAAAACAATTAAAGTGTTAGTTAACAAAGCTAATGGTAGAGCCAGAATTAAATAATTTTAAAAAACTTTGTGTTATGTTGGTAGGCATATATAGTGACCAAAAATAGCATAACAAAAGCCCTGATGCAATCAAAATCAGGGCTTTTGTTGCTTACAAATGCACTTTCTAGTGCTGCTTATTCCAGAATTGAACGTATCTATGCAGGGCTTCAACGCTTTTCAATCCCAAAAACGCTTTAATTTCAATAGGTTTCATGCCATTCTGTAGCGCATTTAATATAAAGCGGTTCCTTAGCATAGTAGGCGTTATATGGATTTCAGCGCGTTTCGCTTCTTTCTGTAACATGCGTTGTACAGCGATTCGAGTTAAAGCGGCGGGTTGATCGTTTTCATAGTCCCAGCGGAACGTTTGCGGGCCGAAATCAAAAGCCACAAAAAAGGGATCGCCCGTTTGTGGGCGCGGTCTTACAAGGGTAGGAATCTTGTTGTAATAAGATAAGGCAAGTTTTACATGCTCTTTTGAAAGGGTAATAGGTCGTTTGTGGGCGTGTAACCCTCCTGGGGTAATCGTATTTGTCCCAAATTGTACATCATGCATAGAAAGCGTGAGTATGTCCTGGATGGATAGTCCGTAATCTAACATGAAATGAATCAATAACAGGTTACGTTCTAGAATAAACGTTCTTCCTGACGCCTGATAGTCGGTTAATCCGTTATAATTACGCATGACGCGGAATAGCTTTTTTATTTCTTGATCCGATGCAAAATGTTTAGAAGTTAGTCCAGGAGGCGAGACATCACTTTTTAAATCCTGGGCCGCGCCATGAAATTGTAAAAAGTTAATCAGAATACCTCGTACACGCTTGATATTAGAGATTGACGCTCCACGTTCCTTTTTAAGAGCTTTTAAGTATCTTTCTAATATATTTGCATCAAAAGAATGAAAAAACGATTCTGGAGTTAATTTGACGTACTTCTGAATCCATGATGTAAAAAGGGTGAGATCGTAGCGGTATTGTTTAACGGTGGAAGATTTACGGCCATGTTTTAGCAGATCAGCAAGGAAAACATCAACGGAAAGTGCCCAAGTCATGTTTATATACTCCTTTGTCCTAAAAATTGTGTACCGCAATTATATACGAAAACCATACAAACAAGCAATAGGGGATTCTAGGTCGAGGTGTTTTCTGTGGGCTTGTGGGATTCCAGGGCCAGGACATTGCGGGGCTATGCGGAGACATATGGGCCTGGCTAGACAGGCCGTGGAGTTGTGATATAGGTGGATATATAGATGGATTGGAATGAGTGGTAGGCGAATGATGGGCCGATGTTGAAGGAGGACGATATGCGAGGATTGGGAATGGCCGCCGCCCCGCCTACGTAGTTTTATGAAAATCTGCCTGGCAACGGAATCTGATTCATAGCTGAATCAAGATACCCTTACCAGGAGAGCTTCAAGGTAAATCTAAGTTTCTAAATATTCCGCGGAACCTAGTTCTATCAATGAGTTTAAGATAAGAATAAGTTCAGAATAACCTAAGTATGTTGTCGCAACTAATTCTGTATATTTATCTCATATTATTCTGAATTAATTCTGAGGTTATTCTCTTTACTGAAATGCTTATAATGAACAGAAATGATTGTTTGTTTTTAGAGTGCTGTACTATATATTTATGGTAAAAATCACGAATATTAGTATTTATACTGTCTACAGATATTCGGTGTTCCGTAGATTTGTATATTAAATGACAAGAAGAGTTCTATTTTGGTATTTAGTTTGATCTGGGGGTTTATGTTTAAAAATCTAGAAAAATATAGTTCCCAATATGGGATACTTTTTATAATAAATCTTGTTTTAAAAAAAATTAAAATGATTAAATATATTAGGATTTATTTTTGCTCAATAAGCCTTACTCCCACAAGGGATTAGAAAATTCTTCTTATTTAATTACTGATTTAAGAGCAGGTTCAATTCGAGTATAAATTCATAGCGGATTTGTTGTGAAAAACACTTTTAATTTATAAAATTTTAATAGATTGGTATTATGTTCAATCTATTAAAATAAATAATGGCATGACAAAAAGCCTTGTTAGGGATGGATTTTTTGAACAAGGCTATAAAACAATTATTTTTTTGTGAAAAATACGATTTAAGCGTTTGGATCAAGCATCTTTTTGAATAAATCGAACGGGATTGTACTCTTATTTGATTTTCTCAATCCTATATTTCTTATGTTTTCTTTCGCTTGTTGCTGTCTACGCTTCCTATTTGCAGTTAACTGTTTTGTATAGATTGTTACGAAATGTGCAGGCGTACTTTCTTGTGATTTGTTTATCTCAAAAAACTGTACACAATCCTCAAAAGTCTTTCTTGTTTCCCAATCTACGTCTGGCGGCATACGTAATGCGATTGTATAAGCATCTTTTTCAGTAATATTTGTATCTTTACTTATGATATACATATACAGTTTCTTTTGATCTTCGCTCATAAACTCATCCATTTCGCGGAAGCGTAGTTCTAACTTTTCACCCGAATCAGGGGCATTTATTGGCTGTTTTTCTTCTACTTCTTCATTTGTAGGAGCAACAGCATCCAATATATCTATTCCCTGGCATGTAGGCACAGTTGGTTTTTCGGCTTGTTCTGTAGATTTCTCCTGTTTTTTACTTAGTTTTTTAGATAGAAACTTTGTGAATGTAGAAAAAATATCAATGGAAAACGCCCATTTTTGCTTAAAATATTCAATGATTTTTAAATAATTGGTATTGAGGCTTAATATGTAAATAGATGGTGCAATCTTACCATGACGTCTTGTTTTGATTTGATGGCATACTTCAAGGTCCTCTAACCAATTCAGAATAAAGTTGATGATCGGCACAGAAATACCCGATTTTTCACTGATTTGATTTTGTCTCATTTGAGAGTAGCCTTCTTGTACTAGGTAAGATAAAACAACTTCTAATGCCTTATAGCGGCGTGGTGTTTGTACGAAGAAATCTTTAGTGGTTTTACCTTCTGTATCTAAAAGAATTGTATCGATAGCCTTAATTACTTTTTGTACTGTTTTATTGATAGCACCTTGAGGAACATGAACCAGGTGTGGGCTTAATTCTCGTTTTGCTGTACTTAGCAAAAAGTTATTGAGTAGCATAAAAAAACCTCCTATTTTTCCCACCTAAAATAAACAGAAAAATGCTGGAAAAACAGAGGTTCTATATTCACATTACATATACAATATGGTATAATTTCAGTATCAAGTATGATACTAAAAAAAATCATATAAATTTTTTATGTGAATGAACCCTGTTAGGGAGCTTTTATCTGGTGTCGTCGCCAAACTTCAGCCAGATAAAAGCTCGAGGTGGGTTTATTTTTTTTGTTGTTATATTTGTATTGTAAAACGTTCCTCGCAAAATATCAATAAAAGATGAATAAAACCTATTCGAAATTCCAACATAAATTTTCAGAATTTTCAGTATTTATTTTTTCAACCGTGTTGACAAAGATTCGTAATATTCTAAAATAAAAAACATGAAGATATGTTAAAATTTTGTAAAGGGCTAATAGGGTTTAGTGAGGAGGAATTGTCACTATGAACGAGTTCATTACAAAAGAAACTACAATGAAACATCTTATGGATGAAATATCACAAAAAATAAATGAAAAATATACATTACGTAAAATAGCCAAATTATCGGGAGTAAGTAGAGAAAAGATAACTAGGGCAATTGAATGTAAAAACAAATATGAAATGAAATTAGACAGCTTTTTAAAAGTGGTTAGTATCTTATATGACAATTTAGAGGTAAGACGTCAAAAAATTAATACCTTTATACTCTTAATAAAAAGTCCTTTGAACATTAGGAAAGCCTTTTGTTATTCGCATGTTTCTGGAGATTATGAGATTATAGATGTATTAATAAAAAAACATATTAATACGGATAGTGTGAGTCAGTACCTATTAATTTATGATTTATTTAATCGAAGAAATAAAAATGAAATTAAGGGGCAAAAAATAGTTGATGAAATTAAAAATTTGAAACTTTCTTCTAATGCAGAGTGTCAAGCGTTATCAAATTTGCTTTATACTGTGGCTATGTATGATGAGGACGAATCAAATGCAGTTGCTCCCTTCGCAAAAGACGCTGAAAAATTTATAAAAGACATTAAACAGACATATATAAAAGATCATTTATATATGCAATATAAAGAGAGGCTTGCTTATATATATTTGTTGAGTGACAAAATTGACAAATGTAGAGAAGTTTGTGAATCAATCTTAAAATCAGACTTAGAAATTCCGATGATTAAGGCTGTTGCAAAAGGTTGTTTGGGAGAGAGTTACATATATGAGGACCCTTTGAAGGCAGAAATGCACATGGAATCAGCTTTGGAGCTTCTTGATAATATCCATGTCCCTAGAAAATCTCAAAAATATTTTGCTTTTAAAACAACATTGGCACATCTTTATATTGAAAATAATTTTAATCTTCATAAGATTGATTTTGATTATATTCATATTGGCGAACACGCTCATTATGAATGTTTACATGGAGATCGAGAAAAAGGGCTTGCAATGTATAAAAATTTGGAACAAAATGGATTTAGTGCACATCAATTATATTCTTATTCAAAAGTAATTGGAGACATACAAGGTTTAAAAGAGGCATTAATATCTTTTGAAAGATCTGGAAACTTGTTTTATGCTAGAGGTGTGAAACAAGCGCTATTGAAAAGCGAGGTGAATTTAGTTGACTAAATATTTAATGTGCATGTTACTTATCTTAGGGATTTCAGTAACTTCCTTACATAACGAACCTGTTCAAAAGTTTGCTAAGGTTCAAGATAATCCCTCTTTAACTACATCTTATATGATGGTAGACCCTGGGACTGGTTGAGTGTAAATTTAAAAAACTGAATTTTGAAATGATTAGACGCTACTTATTGTAGCGTCTTTCGTACTTTTTAGGGGGTGGTGCGATTTTTGATTCTATAAAAAAAATACACCACCTTGACACTGATTCTTAAATTATAAGAAAAGGACGTGGCATTGTCATGGAATTAAATATTCGTTGGTTAGAGCAAAACATTAAGAATAATTGTTGTACAACTGATGTATATACTATTTTCAACCTATATATGGACTTAATTCAAATATGTAAACAAGAAAGTACAGGGGAAAATATAGAAAAGACAGGTTAATTTAAACGTACTTACTTTAACTAAACTCATTTGATCTTTTTTTGAGATTTAAATTCATTCATATAGGCAATCAATTTTTTCTCTAATTCAGCTCTATGCTCATCTGGAACGCTTATGTATGTTTCAAATAGGTTTTTAGATAAGCGCGAGATAAGCTTTAATGTATCTTCATCCCTAACGGCCGCTTCTGGATTCAATAAATCATTTATACTTACTTTATAGTATGAAGCTATATTATTGAGCGTGGAAATGTCAGGCTCTCTGAATCCATTTTCCCAACCAGCATAGGTACTATAGGGAGTATTTAATTCTTCTGCGATTTTCTTGCGACTTAGTCCTTTTAATGATCTTAGTCTTTTTAAGTTTTCTTCAAGTGGTTTTAGTACATCTTTTTTTTCTAATTTTTTTATCATATCTAGTTTTTGATTTTGTATTTCTATAGAATCTGATGAAATTATTTGTGTATTAACTAATTCATCAATAAGAAGGTCATAGTAAATAGAAAACTTTTTTAAAGATAGCAAATCTGGTTCCCTTAAATCATTTTCCCAATTGTTATAAGCATAATAAGAGATATCAATTCTGGAAGCTAGCTCTTTTTGAGTTAGCTTTTGTGAGTTTCTGAGATATTTAAGGTTTTGTCCTAGAAATGTATTGGTCATAATTAAACTCCTTTGCATGGATTTTAAAATAAAATTGCGTTTTTGAATAAAAATTATTCATTTTGTGTTTACTTTCGGCTTTAAGCCGAATACAATGTAATTAAGGGAAGGGAGGGTGAAAAAATGCTAGCGTCACATGAAAACAAAACCGTTGTACGAGAATACAGGGAATCCAAAGGTTTAAGTATTAAGGAAGTTTCCAAAGGCGCTAAAATTCCGATCGGCACATTATATGATGTTGAAATTGGAAGAAGGAGTCTGAAAGACAATAAAGCTAAAAAAATAGCTGATTTCCTTGAAGTTCCGATCGAGAAACTTTTCAGACCAACATATTATCGTGCAATACCCATCACAGAATGAATAAACCTTATGTTATTGATTACATCTATCTAAGTGTATTGTAAATGAAATTCGGCTAAAAGACGAAATAATTATGACTAAAGTATATTGTTCTATATTTAGAAAGATAAAATTCTAAATATTCTGTTCTTTGAAAACTGAATAATCCTAAAGGAGCTGTAAAAAATGGTTTTGAAACGATCGTATCAAACACTACTACTCTTTACGAGTGTACTTTTATTCATTATGAGCTTCTTGATTCCACTGAATCAAGCCAGTGCGGAGGTAATCAAACGAGAAAGGTATCAGATGGATTGGGCCTATAGTCCGCAGTATGGGAAAGATGTTCGTACAGAGCTTTTAAAGAACGCGAGTGGTCAAATCGCGTATTGTCTGGTATATGGTTTAAAATCCCCGAATGGAGAGGATTTACCAGAAGCAGGCAAAACAGATGATGTATCCTATCGCGTCTTAATGAATGGGTACCCACAGAAAACACCAGAAAGTTTAGGTGTTTCTAATTGGAAAGAAGCCCATTACGCAACCCAATTAGCTCTTTGGAATGCGCTTGGCCAGATTTCCGTTGATGAATTACAGTTCAAAAATGCGGCTGTTGAAAAAGCGGCAAAGAACATCATTCATACGGCAAATCAAAGCCAGGATACACAAGATGTTTGGATGAATGTCATTCCAACGGATAAACAAGAAGCCCAATTAAACGGTGAATATTTCGAAACAACAACATATAAAGTTCAAACAAATGCGAAAAAAGGTACATTTCAAGTACAAATGAACAATGCGCCACAAGGCACACGTATTGTCACAGAACAAGGTGAAGTGAAAGAAACATTCCAACTAGGAGAAAAGTTCCGTATTCAAGTACCAAAATCCTCTAAGAGTAGTGAACTATCTCTAAAAGTCGTTTCAAATCTAACGAATGTTCATGCAATCGTATATAAAGGAACAAGTACGATTCAAGATGCAACTGTATTATTAGAGCGCAGTACAGAACAAGTAAGCACAGACTTACAAGTATTCTGGAAAGCAAATGGCGCCTTAAAAGTGATGAAAGTGGATGAAAGCAAAAAGCCACTACCAGGCGCAGTATTTGAAATCGCAAACAGCAATCAACAAGTTATGGGAACGATTACAGCTGACAAAAACGGTATCGCTGAAATGGGTAATTTAGAACTTGGCACATACACTGTAAAAGAAGTGAAAGCGCCTATTGGATATGTGCTAGATGCTACGCCAAAGCCTTTTGAAGTAAAAACAGGTGAAGTTGCTGTTGTTGAAATGAAAAATGTACAAATCAAAGGCAATATTGAAATTAAAAAAGTAAGTGATACAGGCAAGATTCTCCCAGGTGTTGAATTTACAGTATTTACGCCAGAAGGAAAGGCAGTTACAAAAGTAACTACAAATCAAGAAGGGATTGCGAAAGTAAATTCTCTTCCGTTTGGAAAGTATTACTTCCAGGAAACGAAAGGATTAGAAGGTTACTTATTAAATCAAACAAAGTATCCATTTGAAGTAAAAGAGCATAATCAAACACTTACATTCGAAGTGAAAAACGATCAAGTAAAAGGGAATGTACAGCTTGTAAAAGTAGATGAAGATGGGAAAACAAAATTAGAAGGTGCTGTTTTTATCTTAGTCGATGAAAAAGGCAAGAAAATCAGTGAGCATAAGACAGACAAAAACGGGTTAATCAAAATTGATAATATCCCATTTGGAAAGTATCAATTCATTGAAAAAACATCACCAGCGGGCTATGTGCTGGTAAAAGACCCGATTCCGTTTAGCGTTACTGAAAACGGAAAAACAATTGAGCTAGTTGCAAAGAATACAAAGATTAAAGGCTCAATTGAAATTACAAAAGTAGACGTAGCGGATGGAAATAACAAGCTACCAGGTGCAGAGTTTGCAATCTATAACGAGCAAGGCCAGGAAGTCGTGAA
>NZ_JAKUFQ010000138.1:0-11391 GCF_022663475.1 Bacillus cereus group sp. BfR-BA-01382 | reverse complement strand
TTTTTATTAAGCTTGTGGACGGCTATGATGTTTTCTTTCGCCGCGTCCATTTGAAGATCCTGGGCGACCTTGACCTTCACCTCTACGACCACGACTACCACCATCACGATTACGATCACGGTTTCCATCACGATTGCGATCACGGTTTCCGTCACGATTACGTCCATCACGGTTACGACCATCGCCACCACCGCGTCCATCACGACTACGATTACGGTTACCATCACGGTATCCGCCTCCGTTACCGCCACGTTTTTTAGAACCGCCACCTCTTGAAACAACTGGTGGTTCTGATGTTAAAGCAATCGGAGTTGTATCCGGCTCTTTAGTCATCATTTTTAAAGCAGCAGCTACTACTGTTACAGAGTCATTCTCTTCTAAAATTTCTTCTGCAATACGCTTGTAGTATGATAAGTTCTCATTTTGAATCGTGCTTTGAAGTTTTTCAGCGATTAAACGTTGTTGACCTTCTAATGCCTCATCAAGTGTCGGTGCTTCCATGCGATCAACTTTACGTTTTGTTGTACGCTCGATATTTTTTAATTGTCCTGATTCACGTGGTGTTACAAATAACATTGCAATACCTTTTTTACCTGCACGGCCAGTACGACCGATACGGTGAACGTATGATTCTGGATCTTGTGGGATATCGAAGTTGTATACGTGTGTTACGCCTGAAATATCAAGACCACGTGCAGCAACGTCTGTTGCAACAAGAACTTCAATAGCACCTTCTTTAAATTTACGTAATACAGACATACGTTTCGCCTGTGTTAAGTCACCATGAATACCTTCTGCTGCATAACCACGTAAGTTTAATGCTTCTGATAATTCATCAACACGACGCTTTGTACGACCGAATACGATCGCAAGCTCTGGAGATTGAATATCTAGTAAGCGTGTTAACACGTCAAACTTTTTCTTTTCTTGCACTTCTAAATAGAACTGCTGAATGTTTGGCATTGTTACTTCTTTTGCTTTTACTTTAATGTGTTGAGGCTCAGTCATGAAACGCTCAGCAATACGACGGATTGGATCTGGCATTGTCGCTGAGAATAATAATGTTTGATGTGTTTCTGGCACATCTGTTAAAATCGCTTCAATATCTTCAATGAAGCCCATGTTTAACATTTCATCCGCTTCATCAAGAACAACAGTCTCTACGTTTTGTAAGCGAAGTGTTTTACGGTTAATATGATCTAAAATACGACCCGGCGTACCAACAATAATGTGTGGGTGTTTTTTTAGAGCACGAATTTGGCGGTTAATATCTTGACCACCATAAATTGGTAGAATACGAACACGTTTATGTTTACCAATTTTGTATAGCTCTTCTCCAACTTGAATTGCTAATTCACGCGTTGGCGCGATAACAATACCTTGAACTGCTTCTTTATTTGTATCCACTTTATCTAATAGTGGTAATCCGAATGCTGCTGTTTTCCCTGTACCTGTTTGCGCTTGCCCAATAATATCCTTACCTTGCAATGCATGTGGAATTGTTTCAGCTTGAATCGGCGTAGCCTCTTCAAAGCCCATACTTTCAACCGATTGCAGTAAAGACTCACTTAATCCTAATTCTCGAAATGTTGTCAATGTTACTTCTCCTTTTCTATCCTATACTTATCATTTAAAAAAAGGCGTTTTCCGAATTTGCGGAAAAGCCCTTTTCCTGAATGTTCACGTATATAACCGGGCGTATATTCTTCACGAAAATACTTCTAAACGTTATTACACTTTATCAATTATAAGTTTTGTATGTGTAAAAAGCAAACCCAACTGTTACCTTATTTTATATTAAGGGCCTTTTTCTTTACTTTTATTTTTTTATCATTTACTGTAAGCGCTTATTATAAGTTTCTTCTATTTTCGTGACTATCATCCCTATTTATATACACCAATTATTTCAACATCGTAATTACTTCTTCTAATTTCATACCGCGAGATGCTTTTATTAATACAACATCTTTGGCATCGACTACCGCTTGTAAATCTCTTACTAACTCTTCTTTATTATCATACGCCTTTACACGTTCATTAGGGAAATTAATTTTCGCTCCTTCAGCAATTTGAGCTCCTAATCTACCGTATGTGAATACATGTGCGATTTTTGCTGGATCGATTAATTTACCTACCTCATAATGGAACTGCACTTCTTGATTTCCAAGTTCTAACATATCACCGAGCACAACGATTTTTTTAGTAAATCCATCTAAACCATTCATTAAATGGAATGCTGCCTCCATAGCCGTCGGACTTGCATTATAAGCATCGTTGATAATTGTTAATCCACTATCCGTTTTTACAATCTCCATACGCATGCCCGTCATTTGAAGTGTTACTAAACCTTGTTTCATTTCTTCCCACGTCACCCCAAAATGTGTCGCAATTGCCATTGAAGCAAGTGTATTGTACACATTATGTTTTCCTAACACCGGTAGGTAGAATGAAATATTTTCATCTCTATTCATTTTAAAATGTGTCCCAGTTGCCTGTAATGTTACAGTTGTTGGATAGTAATCGTTGGCTCTTGCATCACCAAACGTAACTGTTTCTGCTGCTAAATTCATTTCAGGAACACGATTCGTTAATAACGGCTCATCTCCATTATATACGAACACGCCACCTTCTTGTAACCCTGTAACAATTTCTAATTTCGCTTCAGCAATTGCCTCACGAGATCCTAAATCCATTAAATGTGCCTCACCAATATTCGTAATGATAGCTGCATTAGGACGAGCTAACTTAGATAAAAATTCAATCTCTCCTCGGCTTGACATACCCATTTCTAATACAGCTACTTCTGTATTTTCTTCTAAGTTTAAAATAGTGAGAGGTAACCCAATATGGTTATTGAAATTTCCTTCTGTTTTTTGAACTTTGAACTTAGTCGCGAGAATACTTGTCACAATATCTTTCGTGGATGTTTTACCGTTACTACCTGTCACACCAACAACTTTAACATCCAATTGATCGCGATAGTTTTTCGCTAACATTTGCAGTGCAGATAGCGTATCTTCTACAAAAATAACCGGAAGATTCTCGGGTGGATTTGCTACATCTTTCATCCATAATGTAGCTACAGCTCCATTTTCAACTGCTTTATCTACAAAAGCATGTCCATCGAAACGCTCCCCTTGAATCGGAACATATAAGTTTCCTTTTTCAATTTTTCTCGTATCAATAGACACGCCTTGAATAATAGTTCCCTCATATTGCTCTGCTAATCCAGTACCATTTACCATCTGTTCTACTTGCTTTAACATTCGCTTTATCATATAGAAACGCTCCTTACATAGAGGAAGCACTATTCCTACGAATAGTGCTTCCTCCTTTTTTTGTTAGATTGTATATTTAATTTTTTGTTTTTCTTCGTGACGTTCAATCGCTAAACGAATTAGCTCTTCGATTAACTCTGGATACGGTAACCCAGTATGTTGCCATAATAGAGGGAACATACTAAACGGTGTAAATCCTGGCATAGTGTTTACTTCGTTAATATACACTTCTCCGTCTTTCGTTAAGAAGAAATCAGCTCGCGTTAAGCCTGCACCATCTAATGATTGGAACGCAATAATTGCATCACGCTTAATCACATCAGATTCTTCTTCTGTCATTTCAGCTGGAATAATTAACGCCGTATCACCATCGATATATTTCGACTTATAATCATAGAAGTCCTTTTTCGGAACGATTTCACCTACAACTGAACATTTCGGCTCATCATTACCTAGTACCCCCACTTCTACTTCACGACCTACAATATTTTCTTCTACAATAATTTTGCGATCAAATTGGAATGCCTCTACAAATGCATTCTCAAGTTCTTCACGATTTTTACACTTATTAATACCAACACTTGAACCAAGGTTTGCTGGTTTTACGAAACAAGGATATCCTAACTTATCTTCTACTTTAGAATAAGCTTCCTCACGATCTTTTTCCCATGCACTGCGAATGAAAGACGCATATTTTGCTTGTGTTAAACCAGCCTCTGCAAAGATGTTTTTCATAACAACTTTATCCATACCAGCAGATGATGCTAGAACACCATTTCCTACATAAGGAATATTCATCAATTCTAATAGTCCTTGAACCGTTCCATCTTCACCGTTTGGTCCATGTAGTAATGGGAAAATAACGTCAATAGCGTTTTCCTCAGAAGCTGCAGATGGAATAATCTCTGTACTTAATGATAACGGAGAAATCGCATTTTCTGCACTACTCATTTTTAAAGCTTCAACATCTGTTACTTCGCCTTCAATACGCTCACCACGTACCCATTGACCTTGTTCTGTAATATAAATTGGATGAATCTCGAATTTATCTTGATTTAACGCTTTAATAGCAGCAAGAGCCGTCTGTAACGAAACTTGATGCTCAGCTGATTTTCCACCATATAATAAACCTAATTTAATTTTTGTCACTGAAATCACCCTAACCAATTGTTTTCATTTTTCTATTTTAGCACTTTTTATAAAAATAGGTAGTTCCTATTTGAAATAAAATGTAACTTCCACAAATAATTAAATGACACCACTTATTGGTTTTCTACACTTTTTCTATTCCACTACTATACAAAGGTGAATTTTAAAATGAAATGGTAATCCTATCTAGTTATGTACCTAAAATATGTAGAAATCCCCTTTTTTGTGTATGTCACCTATTTACTAAGAAGATTGTTTGGTTAGTGTATCTTTTTGCCTTTGCTCAACAAGGCGATCTAAAGAAATATATACAATACCTGCAACTACACATCCTACAGCTAAAATTGTAAATAGAAAGTGGCCAAGTAATCGATCTAATAAAAAGCCTCCCAAAAGTGGACCAAATGCGCTTCCTGTAATCCACTGCAAACTTGCAGCGCCCATATAAGTCCCTCTCAAATGCTCAGGTGCCAAGTTTGCTACAAATGTCATTTGTACAGGCGACATAATCATCTCACCTAACGTATATATAGCATAAACGAACAGTAGTGTTATTAAAATAACTGTAGCATTTGTATTAAACTCTCCAAACCACTTCGGTAACCACCCTATAAAAAATAATCCAATCCCGAACAAACATGCACCATATAACATCGTCTTCCCGACTGGTTTATCCGTAGCCCATTTTGAAATTTGAAATTGGAATAAAACAACTAATAGTCCGTTTAACGTCATTAAATATGGATATGGATTATTCGTTCCAAAAATACGCTTCATTTCGTTATCAAAATGTAGTGGCAACATGCCTTCTGTTTGAGAAAACCCCATCGAAATGATAATACCTGCTAATAAGTAAATCATTAATACCTTATCTCGCATTACAATTTTCCAAACTGCCCCAGATTCCTTTTCTTTATGTTCTTCCTTATCTGTCCTCTTTGGCATCGTCTCTTGAATAAGAAGTAATACAAGTAACGCATAAAATAGCATTGTAGAAGAGGCAATAATAAACACAAGATTCTTTGACAACACAACTACTGATGCTCCCATTATCGGACCAATCGCAGCACCTATATTGTGTCCCATTCGTAATAAACCATATGCCTCTGTTCTTTTTTCTGGTGCCGTTACATCTGCGACCATAGCTGATGCAGCTGGATGAAATAAAGAATTACTCAATCCTAAAAAAATAGATAAAATTGCATATGGAATAAATCCTTCTATAAATAGAAAACCGAGCATTAATAATGCATTACTTGCCATAGAAAATATCATAATCGGTTTTCTTCCATATATGTCAGCAATTCTTCCTCCTATAAGTGATCCAAAGCTTGCAGCAATTGGAGAAAGCGCCATAATAACCCCAACTTCCAACAACGAATCTACCTTATCTTTTAAATATAATGCAAAAAAAGGCATTAACATCATCATTGCAATTCCATTTAACGTCTCTCCAATAAATCGAATCCATACGTTACGGTCCATCTCCCTTAACTCACGCCACGTATTTTTCATCATTTCACCCCTTTAGTTAGCCAACAATTATCTTATAATAAGTTCAGAAAAATGTAAATTTTCAAATAAAAAAATCCATTCTAACAGAATTAGAATGGATTTTTTTCGCTTATAAATTCGCAACATCTTCTTCTTTTTTACTATTATTTAAAGCACTATGTTTTCGGCTATATAAGAAGTAAACCGCTATACCAATAACCATCCATATCCCAAAACTAATCCATGCTGTCCCCGATAATTGAAGCATTAAGTATAAACAGAAAATCACTGTTAACGCTGGTAAAAACGGTACAAGCGGAGCCTTAAATGCCCTTGGTAAGTCTGGATGGGTTCTTCTCATTACAATTACCGCAACAGCTACGAGTGCAAATGCTGACAATGTCCCCATGTTTACAAGATGTGCTAAAACATTTAAATCTATTAATCCTGAAATCAGTGCCGCAATAATTCCCGTTGTCCATGTATTTAAAAATGGCGTTTTAAATTTCGGATGAACTTTAGCAAGACGCTTCGGCAGTAAACCATCTCGGCTCATCGCATAAGAAACACGAACTTGCCCATACATCATAACTAGCATTACTGTTGTAATTCCTGTAATTGCTCCTACTGAAATTACTCCAGCTAAGCCATCTTGTCCAATAAATTGAAGTGCAAAAGCAACTGGATCTGATATATTTAACTGTCCGTATGGAACAATTCCTGTCAAAATAAGCGAAACAACGATATAAAGAACTGTACAAATTAATAACGATGCAATAATACCAATTGGTAAATCACGTTGCGGACGTTTCACTTCTTCTGCCGCTGTTGAAACTGCATCAAATCCTATAAATGCGAAGAATACTGTAGCCGCTCCAGCCATTACACCATCTAAACCAAACGGCATAAAAGGCGTCCAGTTTTCAGGTTTCACATAATTAAAACCAGCAAAGATAAAAATAAGAACAACTGCTATTTTAATAAATACCATAATGTTATTTACTCGTGCACTTTCACGAACACCCCTAGATAAAAGAACTGTCATCACTAAAATAATTAGAACTGCAGGTAGATCAATTATTCCACCCTTCCCTGTACCAGGAGCCGAGGAGAGAATAGTCGGAATGTGAATTCCAAACCCCTTTAATAAAGATTGAAAATATGCAGACCAACCGTTTGCTACAGCAGATGTAGCAAGTAAATATTCAAGCATTAGATCCCAGCCAATTAAAAATGCGAATACTTCTCCCATCGTCGCGTATGTATACGTATACACACTGCCCGATACAGGAACTGAAGAAGCAAATTCAGCATAACAAAATGCAGCAAAGGCACAAGCTAGCGCGGCAATCGCAAATGATAATATAATAGCTGGCCCAGAATGTTTCGCTGCCACAACACCCGTTAGAACAAAAATACCAGTTCCAACAATTGCTCCGATTCCAAGCATAGTTAAATCTAGCGCGCCCAATGTTCTTGCTAACGTTTTTTGCTTACTTTCTTGCATTAACTTTGCAATTGGCTTCTTTTGAAAAATTTGCTTCATCTTTCACTCCTCCAAGTTTTAAATTTTCTGAAAATTTTTAATTCGCTTTTTTATTTTACTCATTACGCTTTTCCTAGTCAATACTTTTGTCGAAACAAGTAGAAATTCTTCTGAATATGCACTATCCTTATCATTCTTTCTATATATCTTTCGACAACTCTTTTTGGTATTATTATACATGTCGATTCCACAAAAAAAGGCATGCTCCCTTATTGAGAGCATGCTTTTTTTACTTATTTCACAGTATATGAACCTTGTTCAATCCAGCTATACATATACTTTTCATCTTCTGTTTCATGTGCTTGTTTTACAATACGAAGCGGACGGAATGTGTCTATCATAACAGCTAATTCAAGTGTCTCTTTCTTCCCTATACTTGCCTCTGTTTTCCCCGGATGCGGCCCATGGGGAATCCCGCTCGGATGAAGTGTAATAGAACCTTCTTCCACACCTTTGCGACTCATAAAGTTTCCTTCTACATAGTAAAGAACTTCATCACTATTAACATTACTATGATAATATGGTGCCGGAATTGACTCTGGATGATAATCGTATAAACGTGGTACGAAAGAGCAAATAACAAAATTATGCCCTTCAAATGTTTGATGTACTGGCGGCGGCTGATGAATGCGCCCTGTAATTGGTTCAAAATCCTCTACATTAAATACCCACGGATACAAATAGCCATCCCATCCAACAACATCTAACGGGTGGTGTCCTAAAACATGTTTGTGCATATAACCTCTTGATTTTGTCATTACGACAAAATCGCCTTTTTCATCATAGGTCTCTAATTTTTCTGGACCACGAAGATCTCTTTCACAAAACGGACTATGCTCTAACAATTGTCCGTATTCATTTCGATAACGACGCGGCGTTGTAATTTGGCTATTCGCCTCTACAACAAGAAACTTAGTCTCTCCTTCATCTGGAATAACACGATAAATCGTTCCAATTGGGATCGTTACATAGTCGCCTTTTCTATAGTGAATCGTTCCAAACATCGTTTCAATTTCCCCTGTTCCATAATGAACAAATAACATTTCGTCGCCATCACCATTACGATAGAAATAATCCATTTTTTCTGTTGGGCTCACTACTCCAATTAACAAATCTTCATTTCCAAGTATGAAATTTCGTCCACTTATTGCATCACCACTTTTTTTATTTTCTTTCGTTCGGAAGTGGCGATGAGAAAGAGCAACATCCTCTTCATACTGCAACTGACAAGAATGCGATAATGCAGAATGACCTACTTCTGTTGGCATATAGTGATGATACAAAATAGACTGCGTACCAGAAAAACCTTTTGTTCCCATTACCTGTTCACGATAAAGCGATCCATCTTTTTTACGAAATTGTACATGTCGTTTATGAGGTAGTTCTCCCATGTGACGATAAAACATGCCCATCACTCGCTTCCTTTTCTTTTTTGATCGTATTACGCAGTGTACCTAAACCAGTAATCGACAGCTCTACAACATCTCCATCTTGTAGCCACTCTTCTGTACCAAGTTCTAAAATACAGCCTGTTCCTACTGTCCCAGAACCAATCACATCTCCTGGATATAATGTAACGTCCTCTGAAGCACGTTCAATCATTTCAGCAAATGTATAGTAAATATCTTGGAAGTTTCCCTTTGATAATAGTTTTCCATTTACATGAGCAGTCATTTCTAAATCATATCGATCTCCATTACGATAAACATCTAATTCCTCTTTCGTAACAAGATGTGCTCCTAACGAAGTTGCAAAGTCCTTTCCTTTCGCTGGACCGAGACCTACTTTCATTTCTGTTGCTTGTAAGTCTCTCGCACTCCAGTCGTTCATAATACAATAACCAAAAATATATTCCTCTGCTTGCTCACGAGAAATATTTCGCCCTTCTTTTCCTATTACGCAAGCGATCTCCAACTCGTAATCAAGCTTTTTAGACTTTTTCGGACCAATTACAAAATCACCGGAACCAATTACAGCACGATGATTAGTAAAATAAAAAACCGGAATATCGTACCATTCAGGCACAACATCTAGTCCTCTTCGTCCGCGAGCTGTTTTTACATGTTGTTCAAATGCGTAAAAATCTCGAATACTACTCGGATTAGGAAGAGCAGCTGTCAATTGTACTTCTTCTAAAGCATATATACCCTTATTTGGATTCTTAACATTCCTCACTACTTCTACATACTCATCAGCTTTCTCTAAAAAAGCCATCATAGAAGAAGGGATTCTCCCTTCACTAGCAAGATTCATATCTATTACTTTGTCACCTTCAAGCCATCCAGCCCGTATTTCTTTTGAAGGAAGACGAAATGTAACAAATTTCATCCTGATTCCTCCTTATAAAAATGAAATTTCCACCAGCAAAGGGACTTTTGCTGGTGGATATAAATCTTATAAGTTTCCGCGACGCTCTTGTTCTCTTTCAATTGATTCGAATAACGCTTTAAAGTTTCCTTCACCAAATCCACGAGAACCTTTACGTTGAATGATTTCAATAAATAAAGTCGGGCGATCTACAATTGGTTTCGTAAAGATTTGTAGTAAGTAACCTTCATCATCACGATCTACTAAGATCTTTAATTCTTTTAGCTTATCAATTTCTTCATCGATTTTTCCAACTCGTGCAGTTAACTCATCATAATAAGTATCAGGTGTATCTAAAAACTCCACCCCATTTGCACGAAGCGCTTCAACTGTTTTAACAATATCACTTGTTAATAAAGCAAGATGCTGTACACCAGCTCCATTATAGAATTCTAGATACTCTTGAATTTGTGACTTTCTCTTTCCGTCTGCTGGTTCGTTAATCGGAAACTTAATACGGCTTCCATTCGTCATAACTTTCGACATTAACGCCGAATACTCTGTACTAATATCGTCATCATCAAAATGAATCATTTGTTTAAAGCCCATGACATTCTCGTAATAACTAACCCACTCTTCCATTTTTTCAACATTACCAACTACATGATCGACAGCAATTAAACCAGACTCTTCAAATGGAATATTAAACTCTACCTTTTGGAATCCTGGCATAAATGCCCCTTTATAATTTTTACGCTCTACAAGCGTATGAATTGTATCACCATACGTACCAATAACTGCTTTTTTCAATGTACCGTCCTCATCTGTTAATTCCTCTGGTGGAGCAATTGCGACGGCACCACGTTTCACTGCTTCTGAGTATGCTTTATCAACATCATCAACAAGTAGTGCCACATCCTTCACGCCATCACCATGAGTCTTTACAAACTCTGCAATACGATTTTCACTACTTAAAGCTCCAGACACAACGAAACGCATATTTTTTTGCACAAGAACATAAGATACCTTTTCACGGTTTCCAGTTTCTAATCCAGAGTAAGCCACAATTTTGAATCCGAATGCTCTCGCAAGATAATAACTCGATTGCTTTGCATTCCCTACGTAAAATTCCAAATGATCTACATCACGTACTGGAAAAAAGTCCTCCATTTGTGCAGCTAGCGTATCCATAGATTTTTGTTTCATAATATCTTCATCCCCCTGTAAATAGATTAAATGGTCCATACTTAAAACCAACCGAAAACGCTTCCAACATTAATTAATAGAAATTAGTTAGCAAGCTAACAAATTCTGACCTTTAAAATTTTCTATCTTTTCTGTCAAATTCCTCTTTTTTTCTTACATATAAAATTCGACTTTTTTCTCTTTGAAATAAAGTGAAACTTTAATCAGTGGATTTTTGATTATTCGTTGAATCAAGTTGCAACCGCAGCGTCTAATTAGCCATGGATACTAAATAATGAGGTAACTTTAATACTTGAAGGTATATAAGAAGAAAATAAAAAAGACTCCAACATATTAACTACTTACTAATACGTTAGAGTCTTTATTTTTTTTGAATGATTGTATTTATATATATCATACTAATACACTTGC